>CAXRBC010000094.1:0-3173 GCA_964228515.1 Ilumatobacteraceae bacterium | reverse complement strand
ACGACGCACTCACCGAGCGGCGCCTCGGCGACGCACGGATCGGCACGACGCTCAAGGGCATCGGCCCCGCGTACGCCGACAAGGCGCGGCGCGTGGGCCTGCGCGCGGGCGACGCGCGCGACGCGCGCGCATTAACCCCCGCCGGCCGCGACGCCGCGGCGCGCGAGGCGGCCGTGCAGGCCGCCTCGGGCGGGGCGGCGCTCGTCGAGGAGTGCGGCGTCGCCGCCGCCGACGCGGTGGCCGCGACGTGGGCGGGGCTGGGCGCGCGCCTCGCGCCGATGCTGTGCGACACCGTCGCGTGGCTGCACGACGCGCACGGCGCGGGGCGGCGCATCCTGCTCGAGGGGGCGCAGGCGACGTTCCTCGACCTCGACCACGGCACCTACCCGTACGTCACGTCCTCGAGCCCGACGTCGGGTGGCGCCTCGGTCGGCAGCGGTCTCGGCCCGCGCACGTTCGAGCGCATCGTCGGGATCGCCAAGGCGTACACGACGCGCGTCGGTGGCGGGCCGTTCCCCACCGAGGTGCACGGCGAGGTCGCCGACCGCATCGTCGAGGTGGGCCACGAGTTCGGCACCGTCACGGGGCGCCGCCGTCGCCCGGGGTGGCTGGATCTCGTGATGCTGCGCCACGCCGTGCGCGTCAACTCGCTCACCGAGATCGCGCTCACCAAGATCGACGTGCTCGACGGCCTCGCGAGCGTCAAGGCGTGCGTGGGGTACCGTGACGGCTCCGATGCCCTCGCCGCGTTCCCGGACGACGCGGCGACGCTCGCGCGGGTGACGCCCGAGTACGTGGAGCTGCCCGGCTGGGCCGGGCCGCTGCGCGGTGCGCGCCGCATGGCCGACCTGCCGCGCGAGGCGCGGGCGCTGGTCGAGCTGGTGGAGGTGCACGCGGGCGTGCCGGTGACCGTGGTGGGCGTCGGCCCGGGCCGCGACGAGGTGGTGCTGCGGCCGTGATCGAGCGCTACGCGCTGCCCGAGATGGCGGCGATCTTCTCCGACGAGTCGCGCTTCGGGCGCTACCTGCGCGTGGAGCTGCTCGCCACCGAGGCGCAGGCGTCGCTCGGCGTCGTGCCGCGCGACGCGGCGCGGGCGTGCGTGGATCGCGCGCCGACGGTGGACGCGGCGTTCGTCGCCGAGGTGGCCGAGCGCGAGCGCGTGACCCGCCACGACGTGGCGGCCTTCGTCGACGTGGTCCAGGCGCGCATCGGCATGCCGCACGGGGCGTGGATCCACCACGGGCTCACGTCCAGCGACGTCGTCGACACCGCCTGGTGCTCGATGCTGCGCGACGCCGCGGTGCTCGTGGAGGGCGCGCTCGGCGACCTCGACGACGTGCTGGTCGGCCTCGCGCGCCGCCACGCCGCGACGCCGATGATCGGCCGCACGCACGGCATGCACGCGGAGCCCACGACGTTCGGCGCCAAGGTCGCGCTGTGGGCGCTGCAGGCGCGCCGCGACGCGGCCCGCGGGGCCGCGGCCCGCCGCGCGGTGGCGGTGTGCACGCTCTCGGGTGCCGTCGGCACCTACGCCCACGTGGATCCGCGGGTGGAGGAGCACGTCGGGCGCGCGCTCGACCTGGCCCCGGTGCCGGCCACGCAGGTCGTCGCGCGCGACCGCCACGCGGAGTACCTGTGGGCGTGCGCATCGGTCGCGACGACGGTCGAGGCGATCGCGACCGAGCTTCGCCACCTGCAGCGCACGGAGGTGGGCGAGGTGCGCGAGGGATTCGGGGCGGGGCAGAAGGGCAGCTCCGCGATGCCCCACAAGCGAAACCCGATCTCGGCGGAGACCCTGTCGGGGCTCGCGCGCGTCGCGCGCGGCCACCTGCAAGCCGGCCTCCAGGACGTGGCGCTGTGGCACGAGCGCGACATCTCGCACTCGTCCGTCGAGCGGATCGTGCTGCCCGACGCCTCGATGCTCGCGTATTACGCGGTGCGGCGCCTCGCGTCGGTGCTCGCATCGCTCGAGGTCGACGAGGCGCGCATGCGCGCGCACCTCGACGAGGGCCGCGGCACGGCCCACAGCCAGGGGGTGCTGCTCGCGATGGTCGCGGCGGGCGCGTCGCGCGACGACGCGTACCGCGCGGTGCAGGAGGCGAGCGCGACGGCGCTGCGCGAGGGCCGGCACCTGCGCGAGGTGGTGCGCGAGGCGATCGCGCGCGGCGCGGCACCGCGGCTCACGGACGCCGCGCTGGACGAGGCGTTCGACCTCGACCGCACGCTGCGACACGCGGCCCGCACGGTCGCGGCGCTCGACGCGCCCGCGGCGGGCTGAGGCCCGCCGCACCGCGCATGGCCGCCGCCCTCCCCGCCCTCGACCCCGCCCGCGAGGCGCTGCGGCGCCACGTGCTCGCGCACTCGCTGCGCACCGGGACGTTCACGCTCAAGTCGGGCCGCACGAGCGACTGGTTCCTCGACACCAAGCAGACGGCGTGCTCGCCCGACGGCATCCTGCTCGTGGCCGACGTGGCGCTCGGGCTCATGCCGGACGGCATCGACGCCGTGGGCGGGCTCACGATGGGCGCGGATCCCGTCGCGTTCGGGCTCGCGGCCGTCGCGGCGACGCGCGGCCGCGCATTGCGCAGCTTCAGCGTGCGCAAGGAGGCCAAGGACCACGGCGTCACGGGGCGCATCGCGGGCGCGCTGCGCCCGGGCGACCGCGTCGCGATCGTGGAGGACACGGTGACGCGCGGGACGTCCATCTTCGAGGCGGTCGAGGTGGTGCGCGCGCACGGCGCGACGCCCGCGTGGATCACGGTGATCGTCGATCGCGGCGGCACGTGCGCCGAGATGGCGCGCGCGGCGGGGATCGCCTACGCGCCGATGCTCACCGCGCCGGATCTCGGGTACGGCTTCGGCACGTGACGTCCGCACGCCGCGCCACAACCGCTGCGCTCGCGGCGACCGGGCTGGCGCTCGGCGCCTGCGGCGCCGTGCCTGACGGCCCCGCCGATCCGCCCGCGGCGACCACGACCCTCGCGCCGACGACCACCGACACCCCCGCCGAGGCGCCGGGTCCCGTCGAGATCCTCGTCGTCGTGGGCGAGGGGCCCGCGCGCGTCGAGCGCGTGCCGCTCGGTGCCGAGGTCGTGCTGCGCGTGCGCAACGACGACGTGGACGACGAGTTCCACCTGCACGGCTACGACCTAGGCGGCGACGGAACGCCGGCG
>CAXRBC010000093.1:0-3049 GCA_964228515.1 Ilumatobacteraceae bacterium | reverse complement strand
GGCGACGTCCGGGTGCTCGAGCAGCCGGTCGACCGCGACCTTGTCGCCGTGCACGACGTTGAACACGCCGTCGGGCAGCCCGGCCTGGCGCAGCAGGTCGGCGATGAACATCGACGCCGACGGGTCCTTCTCGCTCGGCTTGAGCACGAACGTGTTGCCGCACACGAGGGCGTTGGCGAACATCCACATCGGCACCATCGCGGGGAAGTTGAACGGCGTGATGCCCGCGACGACGCCGAGCGGCTGGCGGATCGAGTAGACGTCGATGCCGGTCGAGGCCTGCTCGGAGTACCCGCCCTTCAGCAGCGCGGGGATGCCGCAGGCGAACTCCACGTTTTCCAGCCCCCGCGCCACCTCGCCGAGGGCGTCGGACGTGACCTTGCCGTGCTCGAGGGTGAGCAGCGACGCGATCTCCTTGCGGTTGGCGTCGACGAGCTCGCGCATGCGGAACATGATCTCCGCGCGCCGCGAGAGCCCGGTCGCCCTCCACGCCGGGGCTGCCGCCTTGGCGACCGCCACCACGGAGTCGACCTCCGCGGCGCTCGCCAGCGCGACGTCGGCCTGGTGCTCGCCCGTCGCCGGGTTGTACACCTTGCCGGTGCGCCCGGACGCGCCGGAGACGACCTTGTTGCTGACCCAGTGGTGGATGGTGCGCATGTCGCTCCCGTCTAGTGCAGGTACTGGCAGAGGCCGCGCTTCACGTACTGACCGTGGCCCTTGCGACCCTTGAACGTGTCCTGCTCGACCACGACCATGCCGCGCGACAGGACGGTGTCGACCTTGCCGTCGATCACCGTGCCCTCCCACGCGGAGTGGTCCATGTTCATGTGGTGCTTGTCGTTGATGCCGATCTTCGTCTTCTTGTTCGGGTCCCAGACGACGATGTCGGCGTCGGCGCCGGGCACGATGATGCCCTTCTTCGGGTACATGCCGAACATGCGCGCGGGCGTCGTCGAGCACGTCTCGACCCAGCGCTCCAGCGTGATCTCCCCGAGCACGACGCCCTGGTAGATGAGCTCCATGCGGTGCTCGACGCCGCCGATGCCGTTGGGGATCTTGGAGAAGTTGCCGAGGCCGAGCTCCTTCTGGTCCTTGAAGCAGAAGGGGCAGTGATCCGTCGACACGATGGCCAGCTCGTTCATGCGCAGGCCCTTCCAGAGGTCCGCATGGTGGTCGTGGTGGTCGTGCTTGGAACGGATCGGCGGCGAGCAGACGTACTTGGCGCCCTCGAAGCCGGGCTTGGCGAGGTGGTCCTCGAGCGTCATGTAGAGGTACTGCGGGCACGTCTCGGCGAAGACGTTGAGCCCCTCGTGTTGCGCCGCCGCGACCTCGTTGAGCGCGTCGGAGGCCGACATGTGCACGATGTAGAGCGGCACGCCCCCCGCGACCTTGGACAGCACGATCGCGCGATGGGTCGCCTCGCCCTCGAGGAGGCTGGGCCGCGAGTACGAGTGGTACTGGGGGTCGGTCTCGCCGCGCGCGAGGTACTGCTGCACGAGCACGTCGATCGCGATGCCGTTCTCGGCGTGCATCATGATCACGGCGCCGTTCTCGGCCGCCGTCTGCATGGCCCGCAGGATCTGGCCGTCGTCGGAGTAGAAGACCCCCGGGTAGGCCATGAAGAGCTTGAAGCTCGTGACGCCCTCGTGGTCGACGAGGTAGGTCATGTCCTTGAGCGCCTGCTCGTCGACGCCGCCCACGATCTGGTGGAAGGCGTAGTCGATCGCGCAGTTGCCGCCCGCCTTGCGGTGCCACTCGGCGAGGCCGAGCTGGACGTTCTCGTTGTAGCGCTGGAGCGCCATGTCGACGATCGTCGTGACGCCGCCCCACGCCGCAGCGATCGTGCCGGTCTCGAACGTGTCGCTCGCCGCCGTGCCGCCGAACGGCAACTCCATGTGCGTGTGCACGTCGATCCCGCCGGGGATCACGTACTTGCCCGTCGCGTCGATGACCCGCGCGTCGGCGATGCCCATCTCGTCGGCCTTGCCGGGCGCGAGCAGCGCGGCGACGGTCTCGCCGTCGATGAGTACGTCCTGGGCGCTGCGTCCCGAGGGGCTCACGACGGTGCCGTTCTTGATCAGGATGCGTGCCATGCGGGCCTCCGTTCCGGGTGCGTGACGATCAGCGCTTCACGATTTCATGGTACGCATCGGGCCGGCGATCGCGATAGAAGGCCCAACGGTCGCGCACCATCTTGATCTTGTCCATGTCGAGGTCGCGCACGATGAGCTCGGGCTTGTACGGGTCGCCGACCTCGCCGACGAACTTGCCCTCGGGATCCACGAAGTAGCTCTGCCCGTAGAAGTCGTCGTCGCCGTAGTCCTTCTCGATGCCGACGCGGTTGATCGCACCGACGTAGTACATGTTCGCCACCGCCGACGCCGGCTGCTCGAGGCGCCAGATGTACTCGGACAGTCCGCGGCTCGTGGCCGACGGGTTGAAGACGAGCTCGGCACCGTTGAGCCCGAGCGCGCGCCACCCCTCGGGGAAGTGCCGGTCGTAGCAGATGTACACGCCGACCTTGCCGACGGCGGTCTCGAACACCGGGTATCCATCGGTGCCGGGCGTGAAGTAGAACTTCTCCCAGAAGCCCTTCACCTGGGGGATGTGCTGCTTGCGGTACTTGCCGAGGTAGCGGCCGTCGGCGTCGATCACCGCGGCGGTGTTGAAGTAGAGGCCCGGCTGGACGATCTCGTACATCGGGAGTACCAGCACCATCCCGAGCTCCTTGGCGACCGACTGGAAGCGCTTCGTCGTCGGGCCGTCGGGGATCGCCTCGGTGTAGTCGTAGTACTTGGCGTCCTGGACCTGGCAGAAGTACGGCCCGTAGAACAGCTCCTGGAAGCACATGACCTGCGCACCCTGCGCCGCGGCCTTGCGGGCCTCGGCCTCGTGCTTGTCGATCATCGTGGCCTTGTCGCCGGTCCAGTCGGTCTGCAGCAGCGCCGCGCGGATCGTGCGTCCCATCGTCGATTCCCCCTTCGTGGCGGCGCGCCCGCGCCGCGTCGTGGGGGACCAACCTATCCGCGCTCGCCGAGCCCCTCCCCGG
>CAXRBC010000092.1:0-2010 GCA_964228515.1 Ilumatobacteraceae bacterium | reverse complement strand
TCTCGTAGCGCTCCACGGTGAGGTCCATCGTCATGCTGCGCAGGACCCGGCGGAAGCACCCGGTCGGGATGTCGAACCGGCGCACCGTGTCGACGACCGCGGCGAGCACGGGGTCGTCCGATCGGCCCGCCTCGCGGTCGGCGAAGAACCGCGCGCCGAACGAGGCGAGCGCCGCGGCCCGCTCGGCCACGGGGATCGGGCCGAGGTCGTCCACGATGTCGTCGGCGTATCGCGCGAAGCCGTAGAGCGCGTGCACGTGCGGCCGCGAGGCCGCGGGCAGCACGAGCGTCGACATGTAGTACGTCGTGCCGTGCCGCTTGTTGAACTCGCGGCAGAGCGCGTAGCTCGCCTCGAGCGAGATGGGCCCGCGCGGCAGGAGCCGCGTCGTCGGGGTGGGCGCGGCGCGCGTCACCGCAGCCGTCGTCGCCGCGATGCCCACTCGTCCACGCGGCGCGCGGCGAGCTTGCCCGACACGAGCACCATCGGCACGCCGACGCCCGGCAGCGTGGACGAGCCGACGAACACGAGCCCCGGCACGCGGTCGTCGACGTTGTTGGGCCGGAAGGGGCCCGTCTGGAGGAACGTGTGGGCGAGCGCGAAGGGTGTCCCGCGCTCCATGCCCATCGCCTCCCAGTCCAGCGGGTCGTAGACCCGCTCCACGACCGGCTCCGTGGGGTACCCCAACCCGGCCACGCGCGCGCGCAGGTCGCCGACGATGCGGTCGCGCTCGCGGCCCCAGTCGATGCGGCCGTCGAGGTTGGGCGTCGGCTCGAGCACGTAGAGCGACGTGTGGCCCTCGGGCGCGAGGCCAGGCGTGTCGATGGAATGCAGCGTGACGAGGATCGAAGGGTCGGGCATGCGCTCGCCGCGCTCGATGAGCGCCTCGAAGGCGCCGCGCCAGTCTCGGCCGAAGTGGATGTTGTGGTGCGCGGCGCCGGCCGGCGGCAGGCCCTTGACGCCCGCGACCCACAGCAGGCAGCTCGGGCTGTAGCGGCCGCGGCGGGCCGCGCGCGGCGCGTCGACGCCGCCGAGCAGCGTGCGGTACGCGACGGGGAGGTCCGGATTGCACACCACCGCGTCGGCCTCGACGCGCTCGGAGCCCGCGATCTCCACGCCCGTCACCGCGCCGCGCGAGCCGGCCGCGCGCAGGATGCGCGTGACCGGCGCCGAGTAGCGGATCGTCGCGCCCGCGTCGGTCACGGCGCGCGCGAGCGCCGTGGCCATCGCGTGCATGCCGCCGCGGGGAAAGTAGACGCCCTCCACGGAGTCCATGTAGGTGATGACGGCGTACAGCGAGAGCGCCTGGTACGGCGCGAGCCCCGCGTACATGGCCTGGAAGCTGAAGATCCGCTGCAGGCGCTCGTCGCGGAAGAACGACGCGACCTTCTTGTCGAGGCGGGTGAATCCGCCGAGCCTGACGAGCTCGAGACCGGCCCGCCACGGGCGCAGCAGGTCGAGCGGGGAGTCGAAGTTGGCGTCGATGAACGACGACATCTCGGCGCGATAGAGGCGCTCGAGCCAGTCGCAGAAGTCGCGGAAGCGCGCCGCCTCGACTTTGTCCGCGAAGCGGGCGATCTCGTCGGCCATCGCGTCGCGCCCGTGGCGCACGAGGAGCTCGCTGCCGTCGTCGTAGACGGCTCGGTACATCGGGTCGACCTTGGCGATCGGGAGCAGGGCGGGCATCGACGCCCCGGCCGCCGCGAACGCCTCCTCCAGCAGGCCCGGCATGGTGAGCACCGTCGGACCGTTGTCCAGGCGGAAGCCTGCGCCCTCCACGAGCCCCGCGCGACCGCCCGGGATCGGCTCGCGCTCGACGATCGTCACCTCGTGGCCGCGCCCGACGAGGTGCGCCGCCGCGGAGAGCCCGCCGAGTCCCGCGCCCACGACGACGACGCGCATCAGACGGCCCTCCACGAGACGTAGCCCGCGAGCTCGACGAGCGCGTCGCGCGCCACGGGCGAGACGGGCGCGGCGCGGATGGCGCCGACGGCCTCGTCGGTGAGGCGGCCG
>CAXRBC010000091.1:0-2826 GCA_964228515.1 Ilumatobacteraceae bacterium | reverse complement strand
GGTCGCGGCGGGCTCAGGCGGCGGGCTCAGGCGGCGGGCTCAGGCGGCGGGCTCAGGCGGCGGGCTCAGGCGGCGGGCGCCGAGGCCGCCCAGTCGCGGGTCGCCGCGACGAACCCGTCGAGGATCTCGTCCGTCACCTCGAGCGACAGCGCGATGACCCCCCGGCGCGCGAGGGAGGAGCCGCGCTCCAGCATCGCGAAGAAGTACAGCTCCTTCCAGCGGTCGTCGCTGCGTGCCGCATCGGCGACCGTGCGGACGGGGCCGGTGGTGCCGTGGACGTTCATCATCGAGCCGCGCCCCGCGGTCCAGAGCGGGACGCCGTGCTCGGCGAAGATCGCATTGAGGGCCTCGCGCAGGGCGTCGCCGCGCGCGTTGACCGCACGGACCGCCTCCGGCGTGAGGACGTGACGCAGCGCGGCGACGCCCGCGGACATGGAGACCGGGTTGTTGTTGAACGTGCCGGCGTGCGCGAGCGGCGAGGGCGCGGGGAGCGGCGCGCGCCCTGCGCGCGACGCCATTGACCCGAGCGACATCGGGACGGGTCGCGGGCCGAAGACGCTCATGACGTCCTCGCGGCCGCCGAACGCACCGAAGCTGAAGCCGCCGCCGAGGTACTTGCCGAGCGTGGTGAGGTCGGGCGCGATGCCGAGCTCGCCCTGCAGGCCGGCGGGGCCGAGGCGCGACGTCATGACCTCGTCGAAGATGAGCGGGACGTCGTGCGCGGTGCAGAGCTCGCGCAGCCGGCCGAGGTACTCGGGCGTGCCGGGGATGCAGCCCGCGCTGCCGAGGAGCGGCTCGACGATCGCGCACCCGAGATGCGGCGCGGCGGCGGCGAAATCGGCCTCGAGGGCGCGCACGTCGTTGAAGTCGGTGAGGTGGTACTCGTGCGGGACGTTGATCGGGCTCGGCGCGTCGCCGAACGTGAGGACGCCGCCGTGGTAGCCGCCGCGCATCGCGAGCACGCCGCGGCGGCCGGTGGCGTGGAGGGCGGCGGAGATGGCGTAGACGTTGGCCTCGGTGCCGGAGTTGGTGAAGCGGACGCGCGCGATGCTCGGGAAGCGCGCCGTGATGAGCTCGGCGAGCTCGACCTCGTGGGCCTGCGTGGCGCCGACCGACCAGCCGCGCGCGAGCGTCTCGGTGACGGCGGCGCGCACGGCGTCGGGGGCGTGGCCGAGGAGGCCGGCGGTGTAGTTGCCGAGGAGGTCGGCGTAGCGGTGGCCGTCGGCGTCGACGAGCCACGGGCCCTCGGCGTGCGTGACGCGGAATGGGAAGGGGTCGAAGTGCAGGACGGTGCGGGTGTGGCCCCCGGGGAGCACGCGGGTGGCGCGGTCGTGGAGTGCGCGCGAGGCGGGACGGGCGGCGGCGTAGCGCTCGCGGGTGGCGGCGAGCAGGTCGCCGATGGTGCCGTCGGCACGGTCGCCGCGGCTGCCGTCGGCGCGCCGCCCGGCGATGTCATCGTCGCGGCCGGCACTGCTGTCGTCGCGGCGCGGGTGCGCGGAGCGTGTCGTGCCGCTCACGGTGGTGGGCGTGACCGGACTCGAACCGGGGACCTCCACCATGTCAGGGTGGCGCTCGAACCAACTGAGATACACGCCCGAAGGCGCACTCAGCCTACCGACGAAGCCAAGAACGCGAGACTCCACGCAACTAGCGTCGCGGCGGGCGCGATGATGACGAAGCAGCGGGTCGTCGTGGTGGGGGCCGGGCCGGCCGGCATGGCGTGCGCTGCACGGTACGCGGAGCACGGCGGCGCACCGCTCGTGCTCGAGGCGTCACCGCACGTGGGTGGGCTCGCTCGAAGCTTCACGCTCTGGGGGTCGTCGGTCGATCTCGGTCCACACCGCTTCTTCTCGAGCGATCCCGTCGTCAACGCCTACTGGCACCGACACGTCGCGGGCGACTACGTCATGGTGCCGAGGCAGACTCGGATCTTCTACCGCCAGAAGTTCTTCGACTACCCGCTCAAGCCGCAGAACGCGCTGCGGAACCTCGGACCCGTGAGGGCCGTAGCCGCACTCGCCAGCTATCTGCGAGTGAGGGTGGCGCCGCCGCGCGAGGACGGCTCGCTCGAGCGATGGGTGGCGCGGAGGTTCGGCTGGCGGTTGTACCGCACCTTCTTCAAGACCTATACGGAGAAGGTCTGGGGCATCCCCTGCACCGCGATCGACGCCGACTGGGCAGCGCAGAGGATCCAGGGCCTGACGCTCTGGAAGGCCGTGCGAAATGCCCTCGCCGGCGGTCGGCGCAACACGCTGAAGACCCTCGTCGACGAGTTCGCGTACCCGACGCAAGGCAACGGCGTCTTCTACCAGCGCCAGCGCGAGGCGATCGTCGCCGGCGGGGGCGAGGTGCGCACCAGCACGCCCGTGCGGCGCGTGCTCGTGGAGCGCGCGGGCGACGGTGCGGGCCGCGGAGCGAAGCGCGTCCTGGGCGTCGAGCTCGTCGACGGCTCGCGGATCGACGCCGATGTCGTCGTCTCGAGCATGCCGATCACGCTGCTCGTGAAGGGACTCGACGGCGTCCCCGCGCCCGTCATCGCGGCCGCAGATCGCTTGCGCTTTCGCAACACGATCCTCGTGTACCTACGCGTCACGCGCCCGGAGGTCTTCACCGACCAGTGGCTCTACCTCCATGATCCCGGTCTGGCGCACGGGCGCATCACCAACTTCAACCACTGGTCGAGCGCGATGATGGGCTCCCACGAACAGACGATCCTGTGCCTCGAATTCTGGTGCTTCGACCAGGATGCGATCTGGAGCGAATCCGATGCAGATCTTGTGGGGCGCGCGCGTCGAGAGATCGGGCGCACCGGTCTCGTCGCGGAAG
>CAXRBC010000090.1:0-5703 GCA_964228515.1 Ilumatobacteraceae bacterium | reverse complement strand
GGGCGAGGTGGCGGGCGACCTGCTCGGTCCCGCGCTGCTCGTGACGCTGCGCCACGCGGACGACGCCGACTCCCGCGTGGTGGAGGTCGCCCGGCGCGGCGACCAGTGGGCGTCGCGGTGGGACAGGCTCTCGGTCGCGCTGGCGGCGCCCGACGCGCCGGGGCGCGGCGGGTGAGGTCGCGATCGTGCTGATCCTCGCGATCGAGACGGCCACCGACGTCGTCGGCGTCGCACTGGCCGACGCGCGGCGGGTGCTCGCGGAGGCGCACGTCGCCACGGGTCGCCGCCACGGCGAGACGCTCGCCGCGCTCGTGGCCGAGACGTGCGAGCGCGCGGGGGCGGCCCAGCGCGAGCTCGACGCGATCGCCGTCGACGTGGGGCCCGGGCTCTACACGGGCATGCGCGTGGGCATCGCGCACGCCAAGGCCGCGGCGTGGGCGCTCGGCATCCCCGTCATCGGAGTGCGCAGCACCGACGTGCTGGCGCGGGCGGCCGACCCGGGCGATCGGCTCGTCGTCGCCGCGTTGGACGCGCGGCGCCGCGAGATCTTCTGGGCGCTGCACCGCCGCACCGACCTGGGCGGGGGGCGACTTGTGGAGGTGGCGGCGCCCCGCGTGGGACCGGTCGCCGAGTGCGTCGCCGACCTGCTGGAGCGCGGGCTCGACGTGGCCTTCGTCGGGGACGCGATCGCGGCGCACCGCGAGGAGTTCGACCGGCTGCTGGACCGCGCGCCGTTCGACGTGCGGCGCCCGGCCGAGGGCACCGCGCACCCGTCCGCGGCTGCGCTCGCGGCGATCGCGCGGGAGCGGGCCCTCGCGGAGGACTGGACGTCGCCGGCGGCCCTCGCCGCGGGGTGCCTGCGCGCGCCGGACGCCGAGATCCGGTGGACGACGCGCGACGGGGCGGCGCCGGCCGGCGCCGTGCCCGGTGGCGACGGGGCGCCGCGATGATGCGCACGCGACGCCCGCGTGGGCACCGAGCTGGCGCGCACGACGCCGACGCGCGCGACGCCGGCGGGCCCGTGCTCGAGGTCGTCCCGCTGGCGCGCAGGCACCTGCGCGAGGTGCTCGAGATCGAGCGCGGCGCGTATCCGAGTCCCTGGACCGAGCGGATCTTCCACGACGAGCTGGCCCAGGCGCGGGCCGGCGCACGCAACTACGTCGCGGGCCTCGTCGGTGACGAGGTCGTGGGCTACGCGGGCGTGCTCTACGCGGGTGACGACGCGCACGTGACCAACGTGGCGGTGCGGGAGGACTGGCGGAGCCGCGGGGTGGCGACGGAGCTGCTGCTCGAGCTCGCCTGGGCGGCGCGCGAGCGCGGCTGCGCCGCGATGTCGCTCGAGGTGCGGCACACCAACGTGGGGGCGCAGGCGCTGTACCGGCGGTTCGGCTTCGTGCCGGCGGGGACCCGCGCGCGCTACTACGAGAACCGCGACGACGCGATCGTGATGTGGCTCGGCGACCTGCAGGGCGACGAGGCCGCGGGGCGCCTGCGCGCCATCGAGGAGGCGAGGCCGTGACGGCCGAGCGGCAGGCACGAGGCGGGGCCGTGACGGCCGACGAGGCGACCGTCGTGCTCGCGCTCGAGACCTCGTGCGACGAGACGGCCGCCGCGCTCGTGATGGGTGGCCGCGACGTGCTCTCGAGCGTCGTCGCCTCGCAGCTCGAAGCCCACGCGCGCTACGGCGGCGTGGTGCCCGAGGTGGCGAGCCGCGCGCACCTCGAGGCCCTGAGCCCGGTCGCCCAGGAGGCCGTGGAGCGCGCGGGGGTGCCGCTCGAGCGCGTCGACGCGGTGGCGGCCACCACCGGCCCGGGTCTCATCGGGGCGCTGCTCGTGGGGGCCTCCGCGGCCAAGGGCCTCGCGGTCGCGCTCGGCCGGCCCTTCGTGGCCGTCAACCACCTCGAGGCCCACCTGCACGCCGCGCGGCTCGACGCCCCCTCCGCGCCGTGGCCGATGATCGTGCTGCTGGTCTCGGGCGGCCACACCCTCCTCGGGCGCGTCCACGCGCCGGGCGAGTACGAGGTCGTCGGGCGCACGCTCGACGATGCGGCGGGCGAGGCCTTCGACAAGGTGGCGCGGTACCTCGGCCTTGGCTATCCCGGCGGACCCGCGATCGACCGCGTCGCCGCGGAGGGCGACGCGGATGCGATCGCGTTCCCCCGCGCGATGCTGCACGACGGCCTCGATGTGTCCTTCAGCGGTCTCAAGACCGCGGTGGTCAACCACGTGCGGGCCCACCCCGACGCCCGCACGGCGGACGTCGCCGCGTCGTTCCAGGCCGCCGTGGTCGACGTGCTGGTGGCCAAGGCGCGACGCGCCGCGCGCCTGCATGGCGCGCGCACCGTGGCGCTCGGCGGCGGCGTCGCGGCCAACTCGCTGCTGCGCGTGCGCCTCGCCGAGGGCTGCGCCGAGGACGGGCTGCGCGCCGTGCTCGCGAGCCGCGCGATGTGCACCGACAACGCCGCGATGATCGCCGCCGCGGCGTGGCACCGACTCGCGCGGCGCGGGCCCGACGGGCTGGACGCACCGGCGTTCCCGAGCGGCCGGCCGGGCGACCCGCTGGGGCTGCCGTGACGGGCGCCGACCGGGACCGTGCCGCCCTGCCGCTCGTGCTGGGCGGGCGCGAGGTGCGACCCGCCGTGGTGCTCGCCCCGATGGCGGGCGTGACCAACGCGCCGTTTCGCAGCCTGTGCCGGCGGTTCGGGCCGGGGCTCGTCTACGTCAACGAGATGGTGATGTCGGCGGCGATCGTGCACGGCAACGCGAAGACGGCGTCGATGATGCGCTTCGGCGACGACGAGGGGTACCGCAGCCTCCAGCTCTACGGGAGCGATCCGGCAGTGATGGCCGAGGCGATCGAGATCCTCGGCCGCGAGGGTCGCGTCGACCACGTGGACCTCAACTTCGGCTGTCCGGCGCCCAAGGTGACGCGGCGCGGGGGCGGCGCCGCCGTGCCGCTGAAGCGCAACCTGCTGCGGGCCATCGTGCGCGCGGCCGTCGCCGCGGGGGCGCGCCACGGCATCCCGATCACCTGCAAGTTCCGCATGGGGATCGACGAGGGCCTGCTCACGCACCTCGACACGGGCCGGATCTGCGAGGAGGAGGGGGCCGTCGCGGTCGCGCTGCACGCCCGCACGGCGGCCCAGCACTACGCGCCGAGCGCGCGCTGGGAGGCGATCGCCGAGCTCAAGCGCGCGGTGACGACCATCCCGGTGCTCGGCAACGGCGACGTGTGGGAGGCCGCCGACGCGCTGCGCATGGTGCGCGAGACGGGCTGCGACGGCGTGGTCATCGGGCGCGGGTGCCTCGGGCGCCCCTGGCTCTTTCGCGACCTCATCGACGCGTTCGCCGGACGGCCCGTGGCGCCCGCGCCCGCACTCGGCGAGGTGCTCGACGTGATGCTCGAGCACGCCGACGCGCTGGAGCGCCACTGCCCGCCGGGCCGGGGGATCCGCGAGTTCCGCAAGCACGCCGGCTGGTACCTCACCGGTTACCCGGTGGGGGGCGAGGCGCGGCGACGCTTCGCCGAGGTCGCCTCGATCGACGAGCTGCGCGCGCTCGCCGAGGTGCAGGACCGCGCGGCGCGTCTCGTGCCGGGCGGCGAGCGCTTCGCCCGCGGGCACACCAACGGCCCGATCCGCGTCGCGCTGCCCGAGGGCTACCTCGAGCGCCTCGACGACCTGACGGTCCCCGACGAGGCGGTGCTGGCGCACATGAGCGGGGGCTGACGGTGCGCGGACCCGGCGCCGCGCGCGGCGCCGCCTCATCCGTCGTGCTCGCGTCGCGCTCGCCGAGGCGCGTCGAGATCCTGCGGGCGATGGGCGTGGCGCACGTGACCGACCCGGCGGACGTCGACGAGACGCCGCTCCCCGGCGAGTCGCCGGTCGCGCACGCGGTGCGGCTCGCGCGGGCCAAGGCGGAGGCGGTGTTGGGGCGGCGCGGGCCGGGCGAGGTCGTGCTCGGGGCCGACACGACGGTGGACCTCGACGGGGAGATCCTCGGCCAGCCGCGCGACGACGGGGACGCGCGGCGCATGCTGCGGGCGCTGTCGGGCCGCGCGCACCGGGTGGTGACGGCGGTGTGCGTGCGGGTGGCCGGAGGTGCGCCCGGTGCCGCGGGGCAGCCCGGCGCGTCGGGCGAGGGCCACGACGTCGCGGTCGTCGTGATGCGACCCCTCGACGACGCGCTCGTCGACTGGTACGTGGCGACGGGCGAGCCCGCCGGCAAGGCCGGCGCCTACGCGGTGCAGGGGCGGGGTGCCGCCCTCGTGGAGGCCGTCCGAGGGGCCCAGTCGACGGTCGTGGGGCTGCCCGTGGCCCTGACGGCGAGGCTCCTCGGCAGCCACGGTGTGCTCGGGTTGGCAGGCGGGGAGGGGCGCCAATAGCCTTGGCACTCGCCTAGGGAGAGTGCTAACGGCCCCTGGGCCCAGACAGAACCAGCTCCGAAAGGGATCACCGCACCATGAACCTCAAGCCCCTTGATGACCGCATCGTCGTGAAGCCGAGCGACGCCGAGGAGAAGACGGCCTCCGGCCTCGTCATCCCCGACACCGCCAAGGAGAAGCCGCAGCAGGGCACCGTCCTCGCCGTCGGCCCCGGCCGCTGGAGCGACGACCAGGGCAAGCACTTCCCCGTCGAGATCAAGGTCGGCGACGTCGTGCTGTACTCCAAGTACGGCGGCACAGAGGTCAAGGAGAAGGGCGAGGACCTGCTCATCCTGACCAGCCGCGACGTGCTCGCGATCGTCACCAAGTAGCGCCATGGCGAAGATGCTGAAGTTCGGCGAGGAGGCCCGCCGCGCCCTCGAGGCCGGGGTCAACGAGCTCGCCGACACCGTCAAGGTCACGCTGGGGCCCAAGGGCCGCAACGTCGTGCTCGACAAGAAGTTCGGCGCGCCGACGATCACCAACGACGGCGTCTCGATCGCGAAGGAGGTCGAGCTGACCGACCCGTTCGAGAACATGGGCGCCCAGCTCGTCAAGGAGGTCGCGACCAAGACCAACGACGTCGCGGGTGACGGCACCACGACCGCCACCGTGCTCGCCCAGGCCATGGTCCAGCACGGCATGCGCAACGTCGCGGCCGGCGCCAACCCGATGGGCCTGAAGCGCGGCATCGAGAAGGCCGTCGCCGCCGCGGTCGACGCCCTCAAGGGCATCGCCAAGGAGGTCGACGACAAGACCGACATCGCCAACGTGGCCACCATCTCGGCCGCGGACGCCGCCATCGGCAAGGTCATCGCGGACGCGATCGACAAGGTCGGCAAGGACGGCGTGGTGACGGTCGAGGAGTCCAACACGTTCGGCACCGAGCTCGAGTTCACCGAGGGCATGCAGTTCGACAAGGGCTACCTGTCGCCGTACTTCGTGACGGACCAGGACCGCCAGGAGGCCGTGCTCGAGGAGCCGTACGTGCTCTTCCACTCGGCCAAGGTGTCGACCGTCCAGTCGATGCTGCCCGTGCTCGAGGCCGTCATGAAGACGGGCCGCCCGCTGCTGATCGTCGCCGAGGACGTCGAGGGGGAGGCCCTCGCGACCCTGGTGGTCAACAAGATCCGCGGCACGTTCAACGCCTGCGCCGTCAAGGCCCCGGGCTTCGGCGACCGCCGCAAGGCGATGCTCCAGGACATGGCGATCCTCACGGGTGGTCAGGTCATCTCGGAGGAGGTCGGCCTCAAGATCGAGAACGCGACGCTCGACCTGCT
>CAXRBC010000089.1:0-3296 GCA_964228515.1 Ilumatobacteraceae bacterium | reverse complement strand
CGGAGGCGGCGGTGGCGCGGCATTTCA
Source organism: Ilumatobacteraceae bacterium (assembly GCA_964228515.1). GTDB lineage: Bacteria > Actinomycetota > Acidimicrobiia > Acidimicrobiales > Ilumatobacteraceae > CAXRBC01. The sequence goes on along the minus strand of CAXRBC010000089.1, from coordinate 3,269 downwards.
CGCCGCGCTACGACCCATGGGACCAGCGGCTCTGCCTCGTGCCCAACGGCGACTTCTTCGCCGCGATGCGACGCGGTGCGGTCGACGTGGGGACCGACGAGAGCGCCCGGTGCGACGAGGCGGGGATCGTGCTCGCGTCGGGTGCGCGTCTCGACGCCGACGTGATCGTGACGGCGACGGGGCTGCGGCTCGTGACGCCGGGCGAAGCGCAGTTCATGGTGGACGGCGCGCCCGTGGACTTCGCGCGGACCTGGACGTACAAGGGGCTCGCCTACTCCGACGTGCCCAACCTCGCGACGACGTTCGGCTACATCAACGCCTCCTGGACGCTGCGCGCGGACCTGGTCGCCCGCTACGTGTGCAGGCTGCTGCGGCACATGTCGGACACGGGCACCCGCCAGTGCACGCCGCGGCTGCGGGAGTCGGACCGCGACATGCCAGCGCGGCCGTGGATCGACGACTTCTCGTCGGGCTACATGCAGCGGGCGATGCACCTCATGCCGCGCCAGGGCGACCGCGCGCCGTGGCTCAACCCGCAGAACTACGCGGCGGACCGCCGCATGCTGCGGCGCGACCCCGTGGACGACGGCGTCATGCGCTTCACCGGCGCCGCCCTCGAGGACGCCCACGCGGTGGGCGCTGAGGGAGTCGAACCCCCGACCCTCTCCTTGTAAGGGAGATGCTCTGACCAGCTGAGCTAAGCGCCCGCGGCGCCGAGGCGCACGTGCGACTCAGTGTACGGGCGAGCGGCGCAGGGCGAGGAGTGCGTCGTGCAGCGGCGCAGTCGCCGCGGCCACGACGACCCTGCGGTCGTCGTGACGCGGCGCGTTGACGTCGCGGCCCTCGACGTCGGCGACGAGCGCGCCCGCCTCGGTGCAGATCAGCGCGCTCGCGAGGTAGTCCCAGATGCCGTGCTGACCGAAGTCGATCCAGGCGTCCAGCGTCCCCTCCGCGACGAGGCAGATGTCGAGCGCGGCGGCGCCGAGGGCGCGAAACTGCGCCCACCCGCCGCGGCCCCGCGGGTGCCCCGACACCCCGACGACCGCCTCCCCGAGCACGGCGCACGACGATGGCGCGATGCGCGCGCCGTTCTTCCACGCGCCGGCGCCCCGGGCCGCCCACCAGCGGTCGGTGCCGCTCGCCTGGTTGACCACCAGCGCGGCGCGCGGACCCCGCGAGTCCCGAGCGCAGAGCGCCGTGGCGTACCACGGCACGCGGCGCGCGCAGTTGGTCGATCCGTCGAGCGGATCCATCACGACCTGCAGCCCGTCGGCGCCGAACTCGCCGGTCACCGCGCTCTCCTCGGAGAGCACCGACACGCCGGCGGCGCCGAGCACCTCGAGCGCGGCGGCGTCGACCTTCACGTCGACGGAGTACTGCGTGGCGCGCAGGCCGGAGAGCGACCAGTCGTCGTTGGTCGCGAGCACCTTGGCGATCGCGTCGGCCGTCTCGTGCAGCAGCGCGAGGATCGCGTCGTCGCTCGACGCGGCGGTGATGCGTGCCACGCCGCCCATTCTCGCGCGCCGCGATCGCCGCGGGCGGGAACCGTAGGCTGTCGGGGATGACCACCGCGCTGCGCGGGCTCGTGGACGAGTCCGTGACGATCATCCGCGAGGTCGCCGCGGAGTTCGAGCGGCCGGTCATGCTCTTCTCCGGCGGCAAGGACTCGGTCGTCATGCTGCACCTCGCGGCAAGGGCGTTCGCGCCGGCGCGGGTGCCGTTCCCCGTGATGCACGTGGACACGGGGCACAACTTCGCCGAGGTCCTCGAGTTCCGCGATCGCACCGTCGCCGAGCTCGACGTGCGCCTCATCGTCGCGTCGGTGCAGGCGTCGATCGACGCGGGCCGCGTGCAGGACGCGACGGGCCCCCGCGCGAGCCGCAACCCGCTCCAGACCGTGACCCTCCTGGACGCGATCGCCGAGCACCGCTTCGACGCCGTCTTCGGCGGCGCGCGGCGCGACGAGGAGCGCGCCCGGGCCAAGGAGCGCGTCTATTCGTTCCGCGACTCGTTCGGCCAGTGGGACCCCAAGGCGCAACGGCCGGAGCTGTGGGGCATCTACAACGGCCGCCACCGCGCCGGCGAGCACTTCCGCGTGTTCCCCCTCTCCAACTGGACCGAGCTCGACGTCTGGCGCTTCGTCGACGAGTACGACGTCGCGCTGCCCAGCATCTACTTCGCCCATCGCCGACCCGTGTTCCGCCGCGACGGGATGTGGATGGCCGTTTCGCCGTTCCTCGCACCCGACCCCGGCGAGACGGTGTCCGAGTAGCTCGTGCGCTTCCGCACCGTCGGCGATGCCACCTGCACGGCCGCCGTCGAGTCGTCGGCGACGACCGTGGCGCAGGTGATCGCCGAGACCGCCGCCGCACGCGTCACGGAGCGCGGCGCCACCCGCGCCGACGACCGCATCTCGGAGGCCGGGATGGAGGATCGCAAGAAGCAGGGCTACTTCTGATGCAGCGCCTGCGATTCGCGACCGTCGGCTCCGTGGACGACGGCAAGTCGACGCTCATCGGTCGCCTGCTCTACGACTCCAAGAGCATCTTCGAGGACCAGCTCGAGCACATCGAGTCGGTCAGCAAGCGCCGGGGCGACGACTACGTGGACCTGTCGCTGCTCACCGACGGCCTGCGCGCCGAGCGCGAGCAGGGCATCACGATCGACGTCGCCTACCGCTACTTCGCGACCCCGAAGCGCTCGTTCATCATCGCGGACTGCCCCGGCCACGTGCAGTACACACGCAACATGGTGACCGGCGCGTCCAACGTGGACCTGGCCCTCGTGCTCGTCGACGCCCGCGCCGGGGTCGTCGAGCAGACCCGCCGCCACAGCCTGCTCGTGTCGCTCCTCGGGGTGCCCCACCTCGTGATCTGCGTCAACAAGATGGACCTCGTCGACTGGTCGGCGCAGCGCTTCGCCGAGATCCGCGCCGAGTTCGAGGACTTCGCAGCGCGACTCGACCTGCGCGACGTGTCCTTCCTCCCCATCAGCGCGCTCGCGGGGGACAACGTCGTGTCGCGCTCGCCCAACATGCAGTGGTACGAGGGGCCGACGCTCCTGCACCACCTCGAGCACGTGTACACGGCGAGCGACGACAACCGCATCGACGTGCGGTTCCCCGTGCAGTACGTGATCCGCCCGCAGCGCACCGACCTGCCCGACTACCGCGGCTACGCCGGGCGCGTGGCGGGCGGGGTGCTGCAGGTGGGCGACGAGGTGATGGTGCTCCCCTCTGGTCTCACGACGACGATCACCGGCATCGACTC
>CAXRBC010000088.1:0-7514 GCA_964228515.1 Ilumatobacteraceae bacterium | reverse complement strand
CGCGCAGCGTCGCGTCGAGCCGCACGCTCACCGGTCGCCCCGCTCGCCCGCCCGTGCGCTCACTCGCCGAGGACCTTCATCATCTGCGCCACGTCCTTGTCGCCCCGGCCCGAGAGGTTCATGAGCACGGTGGCACCCTGGATGCGCGGGGCCTCGCGCGCGATCCACGCCACCACGTGCGCACACTCGAGCGCAGGGATGATCCCCTCGGTCCGCGCCAACAGCTGGAATCCCTCGACCACCTCGTCGTCGGTGACGCTCGGATACTCCGCACGACCCGTCGCCGCGAGCCAGGAGTGCTCGGGCCCGACGCCCGGGTCGTCGAGGCCGGCGGAGATCGAGTGGGCCTCCTGCACCTGGCCGTGCTCGTCCTGCATGAGGTAGCTGCGCATGCCGTGCACCACGCCCGGCACCCCGCGCCCCACGGCCGCGCCGCCCGCGGGCTCCACGCCCACCAGCCGGGAGTGGGCATCGACGAACCCCGAGAAGATCCCCATCGCGTTGGATCCACCTCCGACGCACGCGGCCACGACGTCGGGGTCGGCGCCGTACGCCTCGCGGAACTGCGCCCGGGCCTCCGTGCCGATGACGCTCTGGAACTGCCGCACCATGTAGGGATACGGGTGCGGACCCATCACCGAGCCGATGCAGTAGTAGGTGTCGGCCACGGAGGCCACCCAGTCCCGCATTGCCTCGTTGACCGCGTCCTTGAGGGTGCGGCTGCCCGACTCCGCGGCCTGCACCTCGGCGCCGAGGAGCCGCATGCGAAAGACGTTGAGCGCCTGGCGCTCGACGTCGACCGCCCCCATGTAGACCTTGCACTCGAGCCCCAGCAGCGCGGCCGCGGTCGCCGACGCGACGCCGTGCTGACCCGCGCCGGTCTCGGCGATGAAGCGCCGCTTGCCCATCCGCTTCGCCAGCAGCGCCTGACCGAGGACGTTGTTGATCTTGTGGGAGCCCGTGTGGTTCAGGTCCTCCCGCTTGAGCACGAGCCGGATGCCGAGGCGGGCCCCCAGGTTGTGGCACTCGGTCAGGATCGACGGCCGTCCGGCGTAGCTGCGCAGCAGGTCGTCGAGCTCGCCGCGGAAGATCGCGTCCGACCACGCCTCGTCGAACGCCGCGGCGAGCTGCTCGCACGCCGGCACGAGCGTCTCGGGCACGAAGCGCCCACCGAATTCACCGAAGCGGCCGTCGGGACCCGGCGTCTCGAGCCGCGTCGGACGGGTCGCCATCGGGTCAAGTTACCGTCGCACCCGCCCCGCGCACCGCGTCGATGAAGCGCTTCACTCGCAGCGGGTCCTTGTAGCCGGGCTCGCGCTCGACACCCGAGCTCACGTCGACGCCCCACGGCCGCACCCTCGCGATCGCCTCGCCCACGTTGTCCGCGGTGAGGCCACCCGAGAGGATCAGCCGCGAGTCGGTCACGATGCGGTCGACCAGCGCCCAATCGAACGTCCGGCCCGAGCCCGGCGTCGCGGAGTCCACGAGCAGCAGGTTCGTCGGGTACTGGTCGGCGCGCTCGGCCTCCGGCGACCCCGCGGCCACCGCCTTCACCACCCACTTCACGCGCGCCATCACGTCCGAGACCATCCTCGGCGTCTCGTGGCCGTGCAGCTGCGCACCGCGCAGGCCCGCCTCGGCGACGATCTCCGCCACGCGCTCGGGGTGCTCGTCGCGGAAGACGCCAACGGTGAAGACGTGGCGCGGCAGCTCGTCGACGATGTCGCGCACGCGCCCCACCGGCACCTGCCGCGGCGACGGCGCGAAGACGAAGCCAAGGGCCTCTGCGCCCATCGCGACGGCGAAGAGCGCGTCCTCGCGGTTGGTGATCCCGCAGATCTTGACGAACGTCCCGTGCGAGGCGGGCGTCGCGACGAGCGTGCTCATGCGCCCACCCGCAGCGCCGCCACCGCCGCCGCGCGATCCGCGCTCGCCACCACGCCCTCGCCCACCAGCACCGCGTGGTAGCCGCACGCGCGCAGGGCGCGTGCGTCGTCCGCCGTGCGCACGCCCGACTCGGCCACGCGCAGCACGTCGTCGGGCATTCGCGATGCGAGCGCCGCCGCACGGCCCGAGTCGACCTCGAACGTCCGCAGGTCCCGCTGGTTCACGCCCACCATCGTGGCACCGGCGTCGAGCGCGGCCGCCAGTTCATCCCCGTCGTGCACCTCCACGAGCGCGTCGAGGCCCACGTCGACGGCGGCCGCGAGGCAGCGCCCCAGCGACGGGGCGTCGAGCGCCGCCGCGATGAGCAGGACGGCGTCGGCGCCCATGATCCGCGCGTCGTAGACGTCCCGCACGTCGACCGTGAAGTCCTTGCGGAGCACGGGTAGGTCGGTCGCCGCGCGGGCGGCCGCGAGGTCGGCGGGCGACCCCCCGAAGCCCTCCGCGTCCGTCAGCACCGACAGGCACGACGCGCCGCCGCGCGCGTACTGCGCCGCGACCGACGCGGGATCGAGGTCGGGCACGATCGGCCCTCGCGACGGCGACCGGCGCTTCACCTCGGCGATCACGGCGAGCGCGACCTGCGCGTCGGCGCGCAGCCGTGCCGCGAAGCCCCGCGTCGCCGGCGACACCGCGGCCCGCGCGCGCAGCGCCTCGGGGTCGCGGGGATCCGCCGACGCCGCGGCCCGGTGCCGGGCGAGGATCTCCTCGAGGTACACGCCGCGCGCCGCGCGGGTCAGAAGCCGAGTCGCGACGCGAGCTCGTCCATCAGCCCTGCGATCGGTACGCGCACCTGCGCCGTCGAGTCGCGCTCGCGCACCGTCACCGCGTCGTCCTGCACGGTGTCGAAGTCGACGGTGACGCACAACGGGGTGCCCACCTCGTCCTGGCGCCGGTACCGGCGCCCGATCGCCTGGGTCTCGTCGTAGTCGCACATGTAGCGGGCGGCGACCATGCGGCGCACGCGCTGCGCGACGGGCGTGAGCACGTCCTTCTTGGAGAGCGGCAGCACCGCCACCTGGTACGGCGCGATGCGGGGGTGCAGGCGAAGGACGGTGCGGGGCTCGTCGTTGACCACGTCCTCGTCGTAGGCGGCGAGCAGGAAGGCCGCCATGGCGCGGTTGGCCCCCGCGGCCGGCTCCACGACGTACGGGGCGTAGCGCTCGTTGCTCGCCTGGTCGAAGTACTCGAGTCGCGCGCCCGAGTGCGTGGAGTGGCGCGAGAGGTCGAAGTCGGTGCGTTGCGCGACGCCCTCGAGCTCGCCCCAGCCCCACGGGAACGAGTACTCGATGTCCGCCGTGCCTGCCGAGTAGTGCGAGAGCTCGTCCTTGGCGTGCTCGCGCACTCGCAGCAGCGCCTCCGGGATGCCGTGGCGCACGTACCAGGCGCGGCGCTCCTCGAGCCAGTAGCGGTACCAGCGCTCGCTCTCGGCCGGCGGCACGAAGTACTCGAGCTCCATCTGCTCGAACTCGCGGGTGCGGAAGATGAAGTTGCCCGGCGTGATCTCGTTGCGGAAGCTCTTGCCCACCTGGGCGATGCCGAACGGCGGCCGCTTGCGGCTGGTCTGGAGCACGTTCCCGAAGTTGACGAACATCCCCTGCGCGGTCTCGGGGCGCAGGTAGACGGTCGCGCCCTCCCCCGCCACCGGCCCGGCCTGCGTCTCGAACATCAGGTTGAAGGCACGGGCCTCCGTGAACGCGCAGCCCTTCCGCTCCTGCGGGCAGTCCCGATCCTCGAGCTGGTCCTCGCGGAAGCGGCGCTTGCACACCGTGCAGTCCACGAGCGGATCGGAGAAGTTCTCGAGGTGGCCGCTCGCGGCGAAGACCTGCGGCGGCCCGAGCACGGCGGCGTCGATGAGCACGACGTCGTCGCGCTCCTGCACCATCGCCCGCACCCACGCCTCCTTCACGTTGCGCAGCATCAGCGCGCCGAGCGGCCCGTAGTCGTAGGACGAGCGGAAGCCGCCGTAGATCTCGGCGCTCGGATACACGAATCCCCTGCGCTTGCAGAGGTTGACCACCTGGTCGAGGCTCGTCGCCGGCACGCACCGAGCCTACGAGCCGGGCCCGCTCCCGCCGCGCCGGCTCGCGTCGATCAGGCCCCCGGTCGCTCGAACACGGCGACGCTGCGTAGTCGCCGCTCGAGGTGATGTTCGAGCGCGCGCGTCGCGAGCGCGGTGAGCTCGTGCGCGGCCGCGACGTCGGTGCGCTCGAGCGCCTCGACGAGCCGGCCGCCGAGCACGTCGCGGGCGGCGGCCAACGCCGCGGGCGAGATGCTCACGCCCGTGCGGCACGCCCCGCACTGCGCGCCGCCGCGCGCGACGTCGAAGGCCACGAGCGGACCGTCGCCCCCGCAGTCGAGGCAGCGCTCCACCACGGGCCCGACGCCCTCGAGCGCGAGCAACTTGAGCGCGAACGCCGCCAGCACCCAGCGCGGATCCCGCTCCTCGAGCCACCGCAGGGCGCCGACCAGCATGCGATACAGCTCGGGGTACGGCTCCCGGTCGGGTGCGACGCGGTCGGCGGCCTCGAGGAGCGTGAGCCCGCAGGTGAGTCGGTCGAGGTCGCCGTGCGTCGCCTTGGCGCCGTCGACGAGCGCCACCTGCGTCACGACGTCCAGCTCGCGGCCTCGCGCGCACAGCACCTCGACGTGCGAGGGCGGCTGGAGGCGCGCACCCAGCCGCGAGGTCGTGCGACGCACGCCCTTGGCCACGGCGCGCACCTTGCCGTGCGTCTCGGTCATGAGCACGATCACCCGGTCCGCCTCGCCGAAGTCGTGCGTGCGCAGCACCACCGCGCGGTCGCGGTACGTGCCCGACACGCGCCCTCAGGAGTCCACGCCGCCGAAGCGGCGGGAGCGGCGTCGGAAGTCGTCGATGGCCAGCCCGAGGTGCTCCGCGTTGCACGCCAGCCACGGCACGTCGAGGAACACGAGCTCGCTGTAGCCGAGCTCCCAGGTGAGCGACGCGGGCAGGCGCGTGGCCTCGCCGAGCACCACCACGAGGTCGGGCTCGTCGGGCGCGGGCGCGCAGAGCGCCGCCGCGAGGCGCTGCTCGTCGATCCGCGACGGGTCGCCCAGGCGCCGGATCGCGTCGGTGAACCGGCGGTGCCCGTCGGCGCACGCGTCGATCGTCACGGTGAGCCCGCCCTCGGCGATGAAGGTCGCGCGGTCGCCCGACACCTCGCCGCCGAACGTCGCGCGCACGGTCGCGAGCGTCGCCGCGCGGGAGGCCGCGGTCCCATCGCCGTCCCGCGCCACGATCGTGAGCCATCGCACGTCGGGGTCGCGGACCGCGGCGACGATCGCGGCCACCTGTGCGCGCCACTCGTCCTCGCTCGTGCGCGCCCACTCCTCGCCGGTGCCCGCGCACACGAGCACGTGGGTGAGCGCGGCGCGCGTCGTCATCGCGTCATTGTCGCACGGTCGCGTAGTCTTGGGCGATGAGCCGTGCGCTGCACGTGGCGTGCATCATGGACGGCAACGGCCGCTGGGCCCGCCGACGCGGACTGCCCCGCACCGCCGGGCACACCGCGGGTGAGGAGGCCCTCGCAGAGGTCGTGCGTGCGGCCTCCAAGCGCGGCGTCGGCTGGCTGACCGTCTTCGGCTTCAGCACGGAGAACTGGGTGCGACCCCCCGCCGAGGTGCGCCACATCCTGGGTCTCCACAAGAAGCTCTTCGGTCGCATCGAGGAGCTCAACGAGAACGACGTCCGGGTCAACTGGATCGGCCGACCGTTCGACGAGGCGGGCTCCCGGACCCCCAAGTTCGTCCAGCGGGCCATCCGGTCGGCGATCGCCGACACGGCACACAACCGGGGCATGGTCCTCACCGTCGCGTTCGACTACGGCTCGCGCGCGGAGCTCGCGCGGGCCGCCCGCCTCGCCGCGGCGGCCCGGGGCGCCGACGTCACCCCCGCCGACGTCTCCGCGCACCTCTACGACCCCGCGCTCCCGCCGGTCGACCTGCTCGTCCGCACCTCCGGCGAGGCCCGCATCTCCAACTTCCTGCTGTGGCAGATCGCGGGCGCGCGCGTCTACTTCACCGACCGCGCGTGGCCCGACTTCGACGCGGTCGAACTGGACGCCGCCCTGTCCCTCGTCGGGGCGTGACGACGCACGAGGAGCGCCTCGACGACCGCAGCGTGCGCGACCTGCTGGCCGCCGTCGTCGCGGGTCTGCCCGTGGTCGAGGAGCGGCCGGGCCAGGTCGAGATGGCGGTCCAGATCGCCCGAGCCCTGCGCCACGGCCGGCACGTCGTCGTGCGGGCCGGCACCGGCACGGGCAAGACCATCGGCTACCTGGTGCCGGTGATCGCCAGCGGTCGACGCGCCGTCGTCAGCACCGCCACCAAGGCGCTGCAGGACCAGCTCGCGCGACAGGACCTCCCCGTCGTCGCGCGGGCGCTCGAGCCCGCCCTCGGCCGGCCGATCCGCTGGGCGGTGCTCAAGGGCAGGGCCAACTACCTCTGCGCCCAGCGCGTGGCCGAGCTGGACGGCGGAGACGCGGCGCGCCTCGACCTCGGCGACGCGTCCGCGTCGGTCCGTACGGAGGTCCGCCGGCTCGCCGCGTGGGCGGCCGAGACCCGCACCGGCGACGAGGGCGACCTCGACTGGCAGCCGACCCGCGCGGCGTGGCGCGCGGTGAGCGTGACCAGCGACGAGTGCCCCGGTGCGGCGCGGTGCGCCCGCGGCGAGGTCTGCTTCTCCGAGCGGGCGCGCGCGGTCGCGCAGGCCGCGGACGTGGTCGTCGTCAACGGCTGGCTCTACGCCCTCGACGTGGCGTCCGACTCGTCGCTGCTCGGCGAGCACGACGTCGTCGTGGTCGACGAGGCCCACGACCTGGAGGACGTCGTCACCGACTCGGTCGGCGTCGCCATCGGGCCGGGCCGCGTCGGCGCCCTGGGGTCGGCGCTGCGCGCGATCCTCGTCGACGACGAGCTCATGGCGGGGCTCGCCCGCTCCGCGGCGCGACTGCGCGACGCGCTCGCGCCGCTGCTCGGCTCCCGGGTCGCGCTGCCCGTGACGGGCGAGCCGCGCGCCGCGCTCGACGACCTGCGCACCCGGGCGAGCGCAGCGGCCGAGGCCCTGCGCGCGGCGCGCGACGGCGACGAGGGCGTGCGGCAGCGGCGCGTGCGCGCCCAGTCGGCGTGCACCCGCCTCCTCGCGGACCTCGAGGCCGCCACCGCGCCGCGGGCGGGCGACGTCGCCTTCGTCTCCGGGCCGCCCGACCGGCCGATGCTCGAGGTCAAGCCGCTGCGCGTCGGCCCCGTGCTCGCCGAGGCGGTCTGGTCCCGCCGCATCGGCGTGCTCACCAGCGCGACGATCCCTATCACGCTCCGCGAGCGGCTCGGCCTGCCCGCCGAGCGCGTCGAGGAGCACGACGTCGGCAGTCCCTTCGACTACGAGCGCCACTCGCTGCTCTACTGCGCGGCGCACCTGCCCGACCCGACGACGCGCGGCGCGCGGGGCGCCCCCTCGCGCGACGACGCCGTGCACGACGAACTCGCGGCCCTCATCGAGGCCGCGGGCGGCCGCACGCTCGCGCGCTGCACGAGCCGCGCGCGGCTCGGGG
>CAXRBC010000087.1:0-2215 GCA_964228515.1 Ilumatobacteraceae bacterium | reverse complement strand
CACCGCGACTACCTCGCCGTCTATGGGACGTGGGGCGGGCAATTGATCCTGTGCGGCATCCTCTCGACCTTCGTCGGCGCGCTCGTGGCGCTCGACCGCATGTCGCGCATCGACGTGCCGGACCGATTCGTGCGCCGCAGGGTGGCCGCGTCATGATCGCGGTCGGGGGCGCGCTCGCCGGCCTGGGCGTCGCCGCGCTGCTGCGGCGCGGCTGGCTCGCGACGCTCGCGGACACTGCCGATCGTCGCCGACGCCGCTCCGTCGCGGTCGTGCGGGCCCGTGCCGTCGCCCGTCACACGCACGACCTCGCGTTGCTCGGCGTGACCGCCGAGGTCCACGCCGCTCGCACGATCGCGTGGGCTCTCGGGGGCGCAGGCGTCGGCGGCGCGTGCGGCCTCGCCGCACTCGCGGCGACCGGCTCCGCGACGGTGGCCGCGTGCGCGGTCGCACTCGGAGCGGCGGCGGGCGCGGTCGCGCCAGGCGCGCGGCTGCGGGCCGCCGCGGCACGGCGGCGTCGCGACGTCCTGCACGCCTTCTCCAGCTACCTCGACCTGGTGCAGGTGCTGCTCGCCGGCGGCGCGGGCGTCGAGACGGCGCTGGTGGCAGGTGCCGAGGCGGGCGACGGGTGGGCGTTCGAGCGGCTGCGCGAGGCGGTGGTGCGCGCGCGGAGCGCGCGCCGTTCCATCTGGGACGAGCTCGCGCGGTTCGGCGCGCGCGTCGGGATCCCGCAGATCGAGGAGGTGGCGGGCAGCGTCCGGCTCGCGGGCGAGCACGGTGCGCGCGTGCGCCTGTCGCTCGCCGCGCGCGCGGACTCGCTGCGCCAGCGACAGATGGGCGAACTCGAGGCCGCCGCGCAGTCCGCGACCGAACGCATGGGGGTGCCGATGGTCGCGTTGTTCCTCGCCTTCATCGTGCTGGTCGGATATCCCGCCGTCGCCCTCGTGCTGGACGGGCTGTAGGCGCACACATCGTCACCGATCCCATCCACATCAGAGAAAGGAACACGTCATGCACCTGCGACCCCACTGGGACTACTACCTCACTCGTCTGCGGGCGTCGCGGGCCTGCGACGCGGAGCGCGGCGAGGTCAGCGCGACCACCGTCGTCATGGCGGCGGCGCTCATCGCCCTCGCGATCGCGATCGGCGCGACCATCACCACACGCGTGCGCGACAAGGCCAACTCCCTCGACCTCGGCTGAACGGCTGCATCGGTCATGTCGCGCGGCGGCCGAGCGGACCGGGGCGAGACGAGCATCGAGACGGTGCTCGCCGTCCCGGTCGTGTTCGGCATCCTCATGCTCGGCGTGCACGCCTCACTCTGGTGGCACGGTGCGCACGTCGCCACCGCGGTAGCCGCCCACGGCGCCGCGGCCGGCGCGCGCTACGCGGGCGGCGCGGCTGCGGCGATCGACGTCGCGGTGCGCGCCGCCGCCGGGCTCTCGGGCCGAGTGGTCGGCACCCCGCAGGCCGTCGTCGCCGGCGACGAGGTGGTGGTGACGGTCCGCGTGGCCGTGCCCCGACTCACGCCGCTGCTGCCGGCCGAGGTCGTGCGCGCGGCCCGCGAGCCCGGCGAGCGGTTCGTCCCCGAGCCGGAGCGATGAGGCGCGCCGACCGCGGCTCGGTGACCGTCGAGACGCTGCTGCTCACGCCGGTGCTGATGGCTCTCGTGTTCTTCGCCGTGTTCGCGGGTCGCGCGGGGGAGACCCTCGCCCAGGTCCGGCACGCGGCCGACCAGGGCGCACGTGCCGGCGTGCGGGGCCGCGCCGCGCTGCGCGAGTCGGTCGCGCGCGACGCGGCGCTCGCCGCCCTCGCGGCGTCGGGTCGCTCGTGTCGCGAGACGTCCATCGGCATTCGTGTCGCGCGCGATGGCGGGCTCGAGATCCTGCACGTCAGCGTCGCCTGCGCCATCGATCGCACGGGGCTCGCGCTGCTCGACCCGTCGGCGCGCCTCGTCGTCGCCGAGTCGAGCGAGGTCGTGGACCGGTGGAGGGCCGAGGAGTGACCGCCTTCGTCGTCGGCATCGTCGCCACGCTCGCCTGCTGCGCGGGACTGGCGATCGACGGCGGCCGCGTGCTCGCCGCCACGCTCGAGGCCGCCGACCACGCGGAGAATGCCGGCCGCCGCGCCGCCCAGGAGCTCACCGAGCTGCGCTCCGGCGACCCGGTGGTCGATCCCCGCGCGGCGGCCGGGGTCGTCGCCGACTACCTGGGCGCG
>CAXRBC010000086.1:0-8219 GCA_964228515.1 Ilumatobacteraceae bacterium | reverse complement strand
AGAGGTCCTGGTGGTACCAGATACCGAGCGCCGGCCGGATCTCGCGGACCAGCCGCACCATCGCCTGCGTCTCGGGCTCCGACGCGCGCCGCGGCCCCGCGTACTGCCAATAGCCGGGCGCCCCCATCGGCGCCCACGCGTGGGGGAAGTTGCGATTCAGGTCCACGCGGCGCGCGTTGCCCCGCGTCTGCGCCGCGGTGCCGTCGGGATTCATCGTCGGCACGACCCACAGCTCCACGCCGGCCGGCGGCGCGAGCCGGGCGAGCTCGTCGACGATCGCGAGGCCCGCGTCCTCGTCGCCTTGGATCACGCCGACCACGAGCACGGGCACGCCACCGGCGGTGCCGTATCGGATCGCCTCGATCGGCCGTCCCTCGACCGAGGTGCCGATGGTGCGCCGCTCCGGCGGAGCCGCCGCGTCGCCCCCGCTCGCCGCCGCGCCGGAGTCCCACACGCCGGTCCCCGCGATGAGCGCGGCCACGACCGCGAGCCGCACGCGCATCGCCTCACGGTAGGCGCGGCGGCGGGCGTAGTGTCGGCGCATGGCCGACGCGCCGGGGACGCAGCGGATCCGCACCCGCTGGGGCGAGATCGACTCCAACGGCCACATGCGCAACGTGGCCTACCTCGACATCTCCTCCAACTCCCGCATGGAGTTCTTCAACGCCAACGGCTACACCCTCGCCGAGTTCTTCGGCGCGGGTATCGGGCCGGTCGTGCTGCGCGACGAGATCGAGTACCGCGCCGAGGTGCGTCTCGCCGAGGAGCTCACGGTGACCAACGAACTCGCGGCGATGAACGAGGACGGTTCACGCTTCGTCTTCCGCAACCGATTCGTGAAGGCCAACGGCAAGGTCGCGTGCAAGATCTCGAGCCTCGTCGCGTTCTTCGACCTCGCGTCGCGCAAGATCGTGGCGCCGCCGGACAACCTGCTGCGGGCGATCCTGTCGCTCCCCCGCGCGGACGACTACGCCCCACTGACCTGACGGCCGCGCGGTCGGCGGCGCACGCACGCCCCGACCCCGCGACCGCGCGTAGGCTCGGCGCGATGCCGGACCGCCCGTGGCAGGGGGACGCCTGCTCGCTCGTCGACGAGTACCGCGCGGGTCGACGCTCGCCGCTCGAGGAGCTCAACGCCACGCTCGACGCGATCTCCACGAGCCGCCTCAACGCCTTCTGCCATCTCGACATCGAGTCCGCGCAGCGCGCGGCCGCCGCAGCCGACGTGACGAAGCCGTTCGGCGGCGTGCCGATCGGCATCAAGGAGCTGGACGCCGTGGCGGGGTGGCCGGACACGGGCGCGAGCGTCGTCTTCCGCGACCGCACCGCGACGCACACCTCCACGATGGTCGCGCGTGTCGCGCGGGACGGCGGCGCGGTGCCCATTGGCCAGACGACGTCGAGCGAGTTCGGGATGGTCAATCTCACGCGGACCGAGCTCCACGGCGCGACGCACAATCCCTGGCGCCACGGCACCACGCCCGGCGGCTCGTCGGGCGGCAGCGCGGCCGCGGTCGCGGGCGGCCTCGTCACGCTCGCGACGGGCGGCGACGGCGGTGGGTCGATCCGCATCCCCGCGGGCTTCACCGGCCTCGTCGGCCTCAAGTCGACTTACGGCCGCATCCCGCGCGGACCCGCCGCGCCGCACGGCAACCTCACGACGACGCTCGGGTGCCTGGCGCGTAGCGTGCGCGACACCGCGCGGTGGTTCGACGTGTGCAATGGCCACGAGCCGCGCGATCCGCTGTCGCTCCCGCGCGTCTCGGGCTGGGAGGCGGGGCTCGGCACCCGCGAGACCGCCGGGCTGCGCGCCATCGTGGTGCGCGACTGGGGCGGCGCGCACGTGGCCGACGCGTGCTGGGCGGTGATCGACGAGGCCGCGACGTGGCTCACCACCGCCGCGGGGCTGCGCCGGCGCGACACCGACACCTCGCTGCCGCGGCTCGGCATGGCGTGGTCGCTCACCGGTGCCGTGATGCTCGCGTGGGAGCTGCGCGACGAGATGCCGGGCGCGCTCGAGCTGCTCACGCCAGAGGGGCGCGCGGCGCTGTCGTACGTGGACCGCTACGGGGCGGAGGCGCGGGGCAAGTTCGAGGCGCGGCGCGTCGCGCTGCACGAGCGGATGGCGGCGATCTTCTCCGACGTCGACTTCGTGATCACGGCGAGCAATCCCGACGTCGCGTTCTCCGCCGAGGGGCCGCTGCCGACGACGTTCGGCGGCGTCGAGGTGGGCGTGGGCAACAACGGGGCGCTCACGTTCCCCGCCAACGTCTACGGCTGCCCGGCGATCTCGGTGCCGGTCGGCGTCGTCGACGGGCTGCCGGTGGGGATGCAGATCATCGCGCCGCACCACCGCGAGACGTATCTGCTCGACCTCGCACTGCGCGTCGAGCGTGAGCGGCCGTGGCCGCTGACGGCGCTCCCCGTCGCCCGCTCGCCCAGCCGCCGCTGCTCCGTCCCGCCGACGCCGCGGTCTCGCCGGCGCCCGCGGTCTCGCCGGCCCGCTAGCCCAGTCGCGCCCCGATCACCGCGGCGACCACACCCACCAGGGCGGCGACCGTCGTCGCAAACCGCATCACGAAGCCGACGAGTCGGCGGTACTGCGCGTCGAACCCCGCGATCATCTCGGCGCGCAACGCCCCGACCTCGTACCGCATCTCGGCCCGCAGCGCCCCGACCTCGTGCTTCATCTCCACGCGAAGGTCCGCGATCTCCTGCTTCAGCTCCGTCCGGAAGATGCCGATCTCCGACCGCAGGTCCCCGCGGAGGAGCGCGATCTCCGCGCGCACGAACTCCCTCGACGCCGGATGCTCCCTCACCATGTACTCCTGCTCCAGCTCACCCTCCTGCACGGTCATCGCCATCCGATTCCTCCCCGACTCGGCCGCCGCGTCCGACGTCCCCGGTGCCGCGTCCGACGTCCCGGGCGCCGTCGCGCCGGTGCCTGCCGGGGATGTGTGCGGCTGGTCGTCAGATGACACGGGGTCCTCGCTCGCGACTAGCCGATGAGTCTCGGGCCGAGGGTGAGGGCGGTCATCAGGACGCCCAAGACTGCCGTCGCGAGGCTGAAGTAGCGGACCATCTGGTCGTGCATCTCGCCGAATCGCCGCTCGATCTGGACGTTCATCTCCCCGAAGCGCTTCTCCATGAGGGTCGCGAACTCACCCAAGCGCTTCTCGATCGACACCTCGAGCTGGCCGAAGCGGTGCTCCATCTCGGCCCGCAGGTCCGCGATCTCCCTGCGGACATCCGCGATCTCCAGGCGAACCTCCGCGATTTCGGCGCGGACGTCGGCGACCTCGGCGCGGACGAAGTCGCGTGTGGCGGGCCGGTCGCCCAGGTGGTCGGCCGACGGCACGGCCAGCCGGTCGCCGAGGTGGTCCGCGGCCGGTGACCGGGGGTGGGGCGGGGGGGGGGGTCGGGCCGGTGGGGTCGGCATCGCGGCCGAGGAGGCGTCGTGCATGCCCTCGATGTGTGCCGCTGCGTCGTCCGATGACTCCGACATGGGGCGGACCGTACAGAAGTGGCGTTCGGTCCTGTCAAGTACCGGCGCGGAGGCTGGCTGCGGCGCGCCGCCGTGGACGAGCTGCGCCGCGCGCGAGCGGCTGACCACCCCTAGGGGCGCACGTACGTGGGCGGCCCGCTCGACACCTGACCGGTGGGGAACGCACGCATCGCGCGGATCAGGAACGGCCGCTGCTGGCCCCCCGCGTTGCGAGTGAGCGTCTGCACACGGTCGAACTGCTGGCAGTCCGCGAAGTACTGCGACCACGCGGTGCGCCCGTTGTAGTCGCTCGACGTCCAGTAGTAGCCGCGGTCGAAGCCACCCGCGGGCGTCAGCTCGCGGTCCTTGCGCGAGTGCGAGAGCACGCGACACGCCTCGTTGAGCTCGTCTTTCGACGGGAGGAACCAGTCGGCGTACCCGGCGCACGGTGCCGACGCCTGGACGGCCGCCGAGCTGAACGGAAGGCTCGATCGCAGACTCGGTATCGGGCGGGGTCGACCCGCGCCGGGGCTCACGACGGGGCTCGGGCCTGTCCGGCGCGTCGCCGCCATCGCGGCGTGTGCGGCGATGCGCCGCGTGTTGCCCGCACCGGCACCGATCGACTTGCCCCTGATGCGCCCCGCGGCGTCCAGGCTCGGCGCCACGGTGGCCGACGCCCACGGCAGACCTGAGTGCTCGCACGACTTCGGGGCGACCTCGAGGTAGCGACCCCACGCCTGGTCGCTCCCTGCGTCGTACACGACGATGCCGCCCGCTGGCCCCACGTCGCCGACCGCACAGCCCGTCGCCGTCGTCGCACACGCACCGCCCGCGCGCGGGCTGGTGACCAGCGGCGTGGGCACGAGCGTCCCCGCCGTGGGTCCGAACGCCCGCACCGGCACGATGTGCATCGCCGCGGGCGCGAAGTCCGACCCCGCGTGCCGCGGGCTCTCGAGCGCCGTCTTGTTGCTCGGGTACTTGGAGAGGATCCCGTTGGCGTCGGTGAACTGCGTCCCGTCCTGGAACAGCTGGTACCACGCGTACGCGTCCTCCGACTCCGTCGACGTCCAGACCGGCACGCCCTTCCACAGGCCCGCGACGCGGCCGGAGCGCCACGCGTTGTACAGCACGTCGAGCTCGTCCTTGGACGGCAGGTACCAGTCCGCGGACGAGGCCGAGGTCACGCTCGCGAAGTACACGGCGAGCTGCGCGCCCGCAGCGACCATCGCGGCCGTGTTCGCGCGACCCATGCCGATCGCCATCGCCTGCCGTTGCGACACCCGCCGCACCGCGACGTCGCCGGCGTAGATCGAGTCCGTCTGCATGCTCCACGGCACGCCCGCCTGCACCTTGAGCGTCGTCGGCCACGCCTCGAGGTAGCGGCCCCACCACTGCGGCGAGCCCGCGTCGTAGAAGACGACGCCGCCCGTCGGCCCCGTGGCGCCGACGGCGCAGCCCGCACCGGTCGCGTCGCACGCCATCTGGGTAATGGTCGGCGCGCCGCGCCCCGCCACCCGCACGGCATGCACCGGCGCCGGCGCGCCGACGGCGACGAGCGCGAGTCCCGCGATGAGCATCACGCGCGCGACACGGGTCATGCGGCGACCCTAACGCGCGAGCGACGTACGCTGAGCGCGTGCCGGCCGCCAAGGGATCGCGCAGTGCACATTTCCCCGCCATCGAGCGCAGGCACGGGAAGCCCATCACGTACTGGCTCAAGGCACTGAAGTCCCTCCCCGACGCGCGGTACGTGACGCACATGGCGTTCCTCCAGGAGCGCCACGGTTTCAGCCGCACGCACGCCAACGCGCTCACGATGTACGCCCGCGGCTCCACCACGACGCGGCCGCACGCGACGCACGAGGAGTACTTCGCGGCGCAGGATGCGCGCGCGGCGCGCACGATGCGCGCGATCTTCCGTGCCGCGCGGGGGGTGCGACCCGCGCGCGGCACGGCGGGCGTCGCCGCGCCGCGCCTCGAGCCCGTCGTCGCGTGGCGTCACCCGATGCTGCGCATCGAGGGCACGAGCACCTACGTGCTCGGGGTCGCGGCGTCGCCGCGGCACCTGCTGCTCAACGCCTTCTCCACGCGCGCGCTCCGCACGCTGGGCGACCGCCTCGACGGCTACGAGGTCAACAAGTACACGGTGCGCGTCCCGATCGACTGGCGGGTCGACGCGGGACTCGTGCGGGCCATGGTGCGCGCCCGTCTCGCCGAGCTCGCCCCTCGCCGCCGCAAGTAGCCCACGGCGAGGCGGGAGGAGGGATCTCCCTTAGCCTGAAGGGATAACAATCGGTCGTTCAGGGGAACGAGCCGGTCAGGCACGCGCGAATGCCAAGGCCGGGGCGGGGCGGGTGCTCTGGGGCACCCTGGCGGCGGCGGTGGGATTCGTTGCGGCGCTGCTCGCGGGGGTCGGACCCGCGCGGGTCCTCGCGGTTGCCGGCCTGCTGGTCGCGCTCGTGGCAGCGGTGTCGTGTGCGGCGTCGATGGCGCCGGGGCCGCGGGCGCTGCGGGCGATGGCACGGGTGTCGTTCGCATTCGCGATCCTCGCCTCGGGCGTCTACACGGGCACGCTCCTGCCCACACCGGAGACCGCGAGCGCCGCGGCCTGCGCCGAGGGCACCAACTACTCGACCGCCACATCGGGCAGCACCAAGACCGTCACCGTCACGACGGCCGGAGGCTGCACCTACTCGCTGCCCAGCGGTGTCACCTCGGTGAGCTACATCGTCGTCGGTGGCGGCGGCGGTGGCGGCGGCGGGGTCACGACGGGCAACCAGAACGGCGGTCAGGCGGGACGCGGCGGGCAAGTCGTGAGCGGGACGCTCACCACCACGGGCGGAGAGACCTTGACGTTCACCGTAGGTGCCGGAGGCAGCGGCGGTGCGGCAAGTCGTAGCGGCGTCACGGGTGGCGTCTCGTCCCTCGCCGTCTCCGGCGGAGCCGCGGTGTCCGCGCTCGGAGGCAACCGCGGCCGCAAGGGCGCGTCACAGACGAACAGCAAAGGCAGCGGTGGCGCCAACGGAGGAGGAGGCGCGACGAACTCCCAGACTGGCGACGACGGCGGCAACGGCACGACATGGGCGGTGAATAGCACCGTGTACGGCGGAGGCGGCGGCGGCGGTGCCAGCCCCGCGAGGGCTGCCGGATCGGGTGGTACGGGTGGTGGTGGCGGCGGCGGCACGACGGGCTCCGCGGGTACCGCCGGGACGACCAACCTCGGCGCCGGGGGCGGCGGAGGTGGCGGACATGCGTCCACGCCCGGCGCGGGCGGCGCGGGCGGCAAGGGCGTCATCCTCATCCGCTACACGCTCGACACCACGGCGCCGACCCTCACACTGGCGCGCGCGGCGGCGACATCCGCCAGTGCGACGATCTTCTTCACCGTCACCGGCAGCGAGGCGATCGACTGCACGACGCTCACGGCGGCAGACGACCTGACCCTCACGAACCTCTCGGTCGACTCCATCCAGCAGACGAGCCGCACCGTGTGCACGATCACCGGCACCTCGACCGCCACCGCCGGCGGCGCGATGGTCACGTCGACGGTCGCCGCCGCGGGGGGCTTCTCGATGACGGACCTGGCGGGCAACGCACAGACGACGCTGGGGGGCTCGCCCCAGTCGACCGACGTGACGGTGCCCTCCAACGATGTGACGGCTCCCACGGTGCAGTCGGTCACCTCCTCGACCGCCGACGGTGGCTTCAAAGCCGGCGGCGTGATCTCGATCCAGGTCAACTTCTCGGAAGTGGTGACCGTGACCGGCACCCCGCAGTTGACGCTGGCGACCGGCGGAAGCGGGCGAGCGGTCAACTACGCGTCCGGCTCGGGCACCAGCACGCTGACGTTCACCTACACCGTCCAGGCGGGAGACAACAGCACCGATCTCGACTATGTCGGCACGAATTCCCTCGGGCTCAACGGCGGCACTATCGCGGACGCGAAGCCGAACAACGCGACCCTCACGCTGGCGAGCCCCGGCGCGGCCGGCTCCCTCGGCGCGAACAAGGCGTTGGTCGTCGACACCACCGCCCCCACGGTCTCGTCGGTGGCGAGTACCAACGGGACGTACTACGCCGAGGAGGCGGTCGTCATCACGGTGACGTTCAGCGAGAACGTCTCGATGACCGGTACACCCTCCCTGACGCTCGGTACGTCGCCCACTCGGTACGCCACGGCGGACGCGACGTCGGGCACGGGCATGCTCATGACCTACACGATCACGTGCAACGACGCCTACTCCTCGGGACGCACCGAGCTCGACTATGCCGCCACGGACTCGCTGTCGCTCAGCGGCGGCACGATCACCGACGCGGTGGGCAACGCCGCGACGCTGACACTTGCGAGCCCGGGCAGCAGCGGCTCTCTCGGCAGCAGCAACAACGTGTCCATCGACGGCGCCAAGCTCGACAGCTCGACCTCGTGCAGTCCGGCGCCGTCGGTCTCCTCGGTGAGCTCCTCGACGGCCAACGGCTCCTACAACGCCGGGGACGTCATCTCCGTCCAAGTGACGTTCAGCGCGAGCGTGACGGTCACCGGTACGCCCACGCTCACCCTGGCGACGGGCGGTGCCGGCACGGCGGTGAACTATGCGTCGGGCTCCCCGGGCACGGCGCTCACCTTCTCGTACACGGTGCAGGCCGGCGACACGAGCAGCGACCTCGACTACTCGTCGACCTCCGCGCTCGTGCTCGCCGGCGGAACGATCACTGCGACCTCGGACGGCACCGACGC
>CAXRBC010000085.1:0-2249 GCA_964228515.1 Ilumatobacteraceae bacterium | reverse complement strand
TGGTGACGCCGCGGTTCACCGGCGCGCTGCTGATCGACGGCACCCCGGACGAGCGCTACACCTGTCTTATTCTCGATCTCGCCGACGGCCGCCGGCTCCGCTACCACGACGTGCGACGCCTCGGCACGGGGGCGCACCTCGATGCGGCGGGTCATGCGCGTTGGGAAGCGACACTCGGCCCCGAACCGCTCGATCACGCACTGACCCACGCGCGATTCGCCGCGATCCTCCGCGCGAGCCGGCGAGCGGTGAAGACCCTGCTGATGGACCAACGCCGTCTCGCCGGCGTCGGGAACATCTACGCGAACGAGGCGCTCTGGCGCGCGGAGATCCGGCCCACTCGACGCGGCCACGCGGTGACACGTCCCCAGGCGGCGACGCTGCTCGACGCGCTGCGCGCCGTGCTGACGGAGTCGATCGCTCTCCGCGGCACGACGTTCCGCGATTTCCGCGACGCCTACGGCGGTCGTGGCGGAGTCGCCGAGCGCCTCGCCGTGTATGGACGCGCGGGGCTCCCCTGCCTCCGCTGCGGCACGACGCTCCGCGCGACCCACGCCCTCGAAGGACGCCAGACGGTCTGGTGCCCGGCTTGCCAGCGGTGAGGCCGAGATGAGCCCGCGCCGTCGCCGCCGACACGCGCCGATGACCAAAGCGATCGAGATGCGCATCGACCAGATGCGCGCCGAGGTCAAGGACGGCGCGCGCGACGTCCCGGGGACGTACCGGATGACGTCGGCCGAGGGCGAGGTCATCTACGTCGGGAAGTCGAAGACGCTGCGCACACGACTCCTCTCCTACTTCCGCGCCTCGTATCCGCGCGACAAGGGGGCGCGGATTCTGCGCGAGGCGGCGTCGCTGACCTGGACGCCGGCCCCGAGCGAGTTCGCGGCACTCCTCGAGGAGCTGCGGCTGATCAAGCGGCTCCGGCCGCGCTACAACGTGATGATGAAGCGGGACGCACGGTACCACGCCTTCGTGCGCCTGACCGGCGGTCCCGCGCCCATGCTCCAGGTGGTCCGTGGCGCCGGCGCGGATGAGACGGGGGTCTACTACGGGCCGTTCCGCGGCGTGTACCAACTCGTGGAGGCGGTCCGCGAACTGAACGACCTCCTCGGCCTGCGCGACTGCAAGCCGTCGCTCCCGATGTTCTTCGCCGACCAGCCGGACCTCCTCCCGCTGCCGCCGCGCACACCGGGATGCATCCGACACGAGATCGGAAAGTGCCTCGGCCCCTGCATCGCCGCGGTGCGCGAGGCCGACTACCACGCGGCCTTCGCCGCGGCGCGGGACTTCCTCGAGGGACGCGCGGAGGCGCCGCACGCGCCGCTCCGCGCGCAGATGGCCGCCGCGAGCGAGGCGCTCGACTTCGAACGTGCCGCGCTCCTGCGCGACAAGGTCGCGCGGGTCGATTCGCTGCAGGCGCAGCCGGCCCAGCTGCGCTTCGCGCTCGAGTCACTCTCCTTCGTGTATGCGGTGCCCGGCGACGACGCCGCCTCGGCGCGCTCCTACGTGGTGCGACGCGGACGCGTGCGGCACGAGGCTCCGACCCCTCGGAGCGCCGCCGAGCGTCGCGCCTTCACGGCGGCCGTCGACGAGATCCTCGCGCCGTCGGAGCCGGTGCCGACGACGGTCCCCGGGCACGAGGTGGACGAGGTCCTCCTCGTCGCCGCCTGGTTCAAGCGGCACCCGAAGGAGCTCGAGCGGACGACGCCGCTCAGGCCCTGAGCGGGAACAGCTCGGCCTCGGCGCGCCCGGCCGAGAGCGTCAGGATCGCCACACTCGGCTCGAGGTCGAACCGCCGCGGACCCGCGGCGCCGGGATTCACCACGAGGCACGCACCGACCCGCTCGATCAGCTGGCGATGCGTATGGCCGAACACGCAGACGTCGGCGTCGTAGGCGGCGGCGACCTGCTCGGGCCGGGGCCGTCCGAGCTCATGCCCGTGGCGCACATGGATGCGCACGCCCTCGATGGTGATCGCGATCGCCTCCGCGAGCCGCGGGTCCCCCGGGACGTCGCAGTTCCCGAAGACCGCCTGCACGGGGGCGATCAGGGCGAGCTCGGCGAGGATCTCATCCCCGCAGACGTCGCCGGCGTGGAGGATGCGATCCACCCCGGCGAAGACCTCATGCACCTGCGCCCGCAGGAGCCCGTGGGTGTCCGAGATCAGGCCGATCCGGACGGCCGCGGTCACGCCGGCTCGCCGGTGTCGCCCTCGCCCCACCGCGGCGCGAGGGTGTTCGGGACGC
>CAXRBC010000084.1:0-7980 GCA_964228515.1 Ilumatobacteraceae bacterium | reverse complement strand
GAGATCACGGAGCCGCTCCGCGAGGGCAACCTGATCGGCAACGGCCCGCAGGTGCTCCGCGACATCGACCTGCTCGGCGACGACTTCGCGATGGGCAACCCCGGCACGTGCGGCAAGGACGGCCAGGGCGTGCCCGTCGGCGACGGCCAGCCCACGCTGCGCGTGCGCGCGCTCACCATCGGGGGCACCGCCGCGTGAGCGTGGAGGTCCCCGACCTCCAGGCCATCGCCGACCGGATCGTCGCTCGGGCGGCGGCGGGCGAGCAGATCGAGGCGTACGTCTCGCGCGGCGGGGAGACGTCCGTGCGCGTCTACGAGGGCGAGGTCGAGCACTTCGTCTCGGCCCAGAGCGAGGGCGTGGGCATCCGCGTGATCCGCGACGGCCGCACGGGATTCGCCTACGCCGGCACGCTCGAGGAGTCGGCCCTCGCCGAGGTGCTGCGCGACGCGCGGGACAACGTGGAGTTCGGCACGGTCGACGAGTGGGCGGGGCTCGCGGAGCCCGACGGCGTGGCGCAGGTGGCGCAGAAGTTCTGGGACGACGATCTGGCGGCCTGGCCGACCGACGGCAAGATCGACATCGCCAAGGAGCTCGAGCGCCGCACCCTGGCCGCCGACCCCCGCGTGCGCACCGAGGAGACCAACTACGACGACGGCTGGGGCGAGACGGCGGTCGCCACCACCACCGGCATCCGCGAGAGCGGCAGGGGCAACTCCTGCTTCGTCTCCGTCGTCACGCTGGCCGACGACGGTGACGAGACGCAGACGGGCTTCGGTTTCTCGGTCGGTGACTCGCCGCGCGACTTCGACCTCGACCGCGCGGCACGCGAGGGCGCCGAGCGCGCCACGCGCCTGCTCGGGGCGACCAAGCCCGCGAGCCGTCGCACGACCGTGGTACTCGACCCGTACGTGACGTCGCAGTTCGTGAGCGTGCTCTCGAGCGCGCTGAGCGGCGAGTCGGTGGCCAAGGGGCGCTCGATCTTCCGCGAGCGGCTCGGCGAGCGCGTGGCGGCACCGTGCCTGACGCTGGTGGACGACCCGACCAACCCCCGCGCGTACACCAAGACCGACATCGACGGCGAGGGCCTCGCGGCACGGCGCAACGTACTGATCGAGGACGGCGTGCTGAGGATGTTCGTGCACTCCAGTTACAGCGCGCGCCGACTCTCGACGCGCAGCACGGGCAACGCGACCCGCGGCGGCTACGCCGGCGGGCCCGGCACCGGGTGCCTCGCGATGCAGGTGCGGCCCGGCGCGCGCACCCAGGCCGAGCTCGTCGCCGGCGTGGGCGAGGGTGTGCTGGTGCAGGAGGTCTCGGGGCTCCACAGCGGGGTCAACCCCGTGTCGGGCGACTTCTCGACGGGTGCCTCGGGTCTCGTGATCGCGGGCGGCGCGCTGGGTGCGCCGAGCCGCGAATTCACCATCGCGTCCACGCTGCAGCGCATGCTGCTCGACGTGGCGGAGGTGGGGTGCGACGTGGATTGGCTCCCGATGCGCGCCGCGGGCCTCTCGCTCGTCATCCACGACGTCACGCTGAGCGGCGTCTAGGCGGCGACGTGTCGCTGCTGCAGGCGCTGGTGCTCGGCGTCGTGCAGGGGCTCACCGAGTACCTCCCCGTGTCGTCGTCGGGCCACCTCGTGCTCGTGCCGCGGCTCCTCGGCTGGACGATGCTCGAGGACGACGGCATCGCGCGTGCGTTCGACGCCGCGCTGCACCTCGGCACGCTCGGCGGCGCGGTGGTCTACCTCCGGCGCGAACTCGCGGCGCTCGTCGTAGCCGGCGTCGCGCGGCCATCGTCGCCCGACGGCCGACGCGCCTGGTGGACGCTCGCGACCGCCGTGCCCGCGGGGCTCGCGGGGCTCCTCGGCGGCGACTGGATCACGCGCGAGCTGGGCGGCCCGGCGCTCGTCGCGGCATCGCTCGCGGGCTTCGGCCTGCTCCTCTGGTGGGTCGACCGCGTCGCCGCCCGACGCGTCGCGCGCGGGGCCGCCCCCCGCGGGGAGACGACGCTCGGGCCCACCGACGCCCTCGCGATCGGCCTCGCGCAGGTACTCGCGCTCAACCCGGGCACGTCGCGCTCGGGCATCACGATGACGGCCGCGCTGGCGCGCGGCATGTCGCGCGAGGCTGCGGCGCGCACGGCGTTCCTCGTCGGCGTGCCGGTCACCGCCGCGGCGGGCGTCTACGGCTTCGTCGAGATCGCGCGCGCCGGCGTGCCGTCGGGGCTCGGTGGCGCGCTCGCCGTGGGCATCGCCGCGTCCGCCGTCTCCGGCTGGTGGGCGATGCGGATGCTGGTGCGGGTCGTGGCGGCGCGGACGTTCGCGCCGTTCGTCGCCTACCGGCTCGGGCTCGCGCTGCTGGTGCTGCTCGTGCTCGTCTGACCGGACGAGCCGGACGAGCCTCCCGTCGATCCGGACGAGCCGCCCGTCGCGGTGGACGAGCCCGTCGATCCGGACGAGCCGGCGCTCGATGAGCCGGTCTCCGCGGGCTTCGACGACGAGCTCGACGCGCCGCCCGACGCGGCCCCGGACGAGCCCCCCGACTTCGAGTCGGTCTTGTAGAAGCCGCCGCCCTTGAACGTGATGCCGACGGGGGTGAACACCTTCTTCACCTTGCGCATCGAGCCGTCGGCCGGATGCGGCGCCTCGGTGAGCGGCGCGTCGTCGAACGACTGCTGCACCTCGATCGTCTCGCCGGTGTCGATGAACTTGTCGACGTAGGTCGGCCTCGGGCCTCGCATTCTAGGATTCGCGCGTGGCGGTGCGCGTGGCCGTGATCCCCGCGGCCGGGATGGGGACGCGATTCCTGCCCGCGACGCGCGCGGTGCCCAAGGAGCTGCTGCCGATCTACGACACGCCCGCGCTCCAGCTCGTCGCCGACGAGGCCGCGGCGGCCGGCTGCGAGCGGATCGTGATCGTCTCGAGCCGCGCCAAGCCCGCGATCGAGATGTACGCCGAGCGCATGGCTCGTCCCGGGCTCGACGTCCGCCTCGTGCACCAGGCCGAGCCGCGGGGGCTCGGGCACGCCGTGGGGTGCGCGCGCGAGCACCTGGGCGGCGGGTCGTTCGCCGTGCTCCTGCCCGACGAGGTGATGGGGGATGCCTCGCTGCTGCGCACCATGGTCGAGGAGCACGAGGCGACGCGCGATCACGTGGTGGGCCTCGTCCGCGTGCCCGCCGCGGAGGTCGGGGCGTACGGCTGTGCGGCCATCCGCGGCGTGCCCGACGCCCGCGGCATCGTGCCCGTGCGCGACGTGGTGGAGAAGCCCGCGGCCGCCGACGCGCCGAGCGATCTGATCCTCGCCGGGCGCTACGTGCTCGGCCCCGACGCCCTCGCCCGCATCGACGCGCTGCGCCCCGCCCACTCGGGCGAGCTGCAGCTCAGCGACGCACTCGCCGCGATCGCGCGCGCCGGCCGCCTGCGCGGCGTGGTCGCCGCGTGCCGCCGCTACGACACCGGCACGCCGCTCGGTCTGCTGCGCGCCGTCGTCGACGTGGCGCTCGCGAGGCCCGACGTGGGCCCGCAGCTGCGCGACTGGCTCGGCGAGCGCCTCAGCCGCTGACGCGGCGCCACGCGCCCGGCTCGTCGATCGCGAATCCGTACTCGTCGACCGCCACCTCGACCTCGTCGCCCGTCGCGGCGCTCGTCCAGCGCCACCGCGCACCGCCCGCGCGTCGGTAGGCGCGCTCGACGACCTCGATCCCGAGCGTCTCGACGTCCACCCGCGCCGCTCGCACCACCGCGACGCCACCGACCGGCAGCGCGCCGAGCGCCGGGCCGCGGACCGCGACGCCGTGGTGGAAGGGCGACGAGGCGAACTCGACGACGTCGCAGCCCGCGAGCTCCGGCCGATGCGCGCCGTTGACCTCGCCCCACCGCCCGCGCCCGTCGGTGCCGAGCCACAGGTCGGGCGATGCCATGTCGCGGAAGAGCAGGCATTGCTGCAGGCGCCAGTCGAGACCGAGGCGCATCACGAACTGTGCGTCGTCGGCGCCGAGCGTGCCCTCGACCGTCCACGCCTCGTTGTCCCAGCGCACGTGCGCCTCGCTCGTGACGCGCACGGCGCCCGCGTCGTCCCACGGCCGCCACGCGAGGCGCAGCCCGCTCGCGGGCACCGGCAGCGTGCCGCGCGGCGACATCGTCCCAGCCTGCCAGCGCCGATACCGTCGCGGGCGTGATCCCGCTCGAGGACGCGCGCGCGAAGGTGCTCTCGCGCATCGCGCCGCACGCGCCGCTCGCGCCCGTCGAGGCCGCGCACCGCGACATGGCCGGGAGGGTGCTCGCCGAGGACGTGGTCGCGCCCGAGGACGTGCCGCCGTTCGCCAACAGCGCGGTCGACGGCTTCGCGGTGCGTAGTACCGACGCCGCGTCGCCCGGCGCCACGCTGCGCGTCGTGCGCACGATCGCGGCGGGCGACGCCCCCGGCGGGCCGATCGGCCCGGGCGAGGCGGCCCGCATCATGACCGGGGCGCCCGTGCCGCCGGGTGCCGACGCCGTCGCCATGGTGGAGCACGCGCGGGTCGACGGCGAGCGGGTCACGCTCGCGCGCGCCGCGGTCGCGGGCGAGGCCGTGCGCCGGCCCGGGGAGGACGTGCGGCGCGGCGCGGTCGTCTTCCGCGCCGGAGACGTGCTCAGCGCCGCGGGCATCGGCGTCCTCGCGAGCGTCAATGCGCGCGCGGTGCGCGCGTACCCGCGCGCCCGCGTGGCGCTGCTGTCGACCGGCGACGAGCTCGTCACCGACGGCGGACCGCTCGGGCCCGGCCAGATCCGCGAGAGCAACCTCACGGTGCTCGGCGAGATGCTGCGTCGCGACGGCTGCGAGGTGAGCGACCTCGGCATCGTCCCCGACGACGAGGCGGTGCTGGAGCGCACGCTGCGCGAGGCGGCGGGGCGACACGACGCGATCGTGTCGAGCGGCGGGGTCTCGATGGGCGACTTCGACGTGGTCAAGGCCGTGCTGTCGCGCGTCGCCCGCATGGACTGGATGCAGATGGCGATCAAGCCCGCCAAGCCCGTCGCCTTCGGCGAGCTCGACGCGGGTGGGCGCCCGGTGTGGGTGTTCGGTCTGCCGGGCAACCCCGTCTCGTCGATCATCTCCTACGAGCTGCTCGCGCGGCCCGCGCTGCGGGCGCTCATGGGGCACGCGCGCGACCTCGTGCGTCCCGCGATCCGAGCGGTGGTCGACGCGCCGCTGCGGCGCAAGCCGGACGGCAAGGTGCACTTCATGCGCGTGCACGGCGAGTTCGCGGCCGACGGACGGCTGCACGTGCGCGACACGGGGCCGCAGGGGAGCCACCAGCTCGCCGCGACCGCGCTCGCCAACGGACTCGCCGTGGTGCCCGACGGTGCGGGTCTCGCCGCCGGTGCCGAGGTGGACGTCATCCCGCTGGCCTGAGCGCGGACGGCTCGTAGACTCGCGCCATGTCGGGGGACGCCGTGTCGCCGCGGGACCTCGTCGACCCGCACGGCCGCACCGTGCGCGACCTGCGCATCTCGGTCACCGACCGGTGCAACTTCCGCTGCACCTACTGCATGCCGGAGGAGGGCATGCAGTGGCTGCCCCGCACCGGCCTGCTCACCTACGAGGAGATCGCGCGCGTCGCCGACGTCTGCGTGTCGCGCTTCGGCGTCGACGGCCTGCGCCTCACGGGCGGCGAGCCCACGGTGCGGGCCCACCTGCCGGTCCTGGTCGCCAAGTTGGCGCGGCTGGTGGTGCCTGCGGGCGCCTCGTCGCCCCGCGCCGGGCGTCCCGTCGACCTCGCCCTCACGACCAACGGTGCGACGCTCGCCCTCGTCGCCGACGAGCTGCGCCGCGCGGGCCTCGCGCGCATCAACGTGAGCCTCGACACCCTCGACCGCGAGCGCTTCCGGGCCGTCACCAAGCGTGACGAGCTCGACGCGGTGCTCGAGGGCATCCGCGCGGCACAGGCCGCGGGCTTCGACCCGGTCAAGGTCAACGCGGTCGTCCAGCGCGGGGTCAACGACGACGAGATCGTGGCACTCGCCGCGTTCGGACGCGCCGAGGGCGTGGAGGTGCGGTTCATCGAGTTCATGCCCCTCGACGCCCAGGGCCGCTGGGACCGCGACTCGGTCGTGGGGCAGGACGAGATCGTCGCGGCGATCGACGCCGTCTTCCCGCTCGAGCCGATCGCCGCGCGGGGCGCGGCCCCCGCCGACCGCTGGCGCTACCGCGACGGTGCCGGCACGGTCGGTGTGATCCCGACGGTCACCAAGCCCTTCTGCGGCGACTGCGACCGGGTGCGGCTGACGGCCGACGGGCAGTTCCGCACGTGCCTCTTCGCCACCAACGAGTTCGACCTGCGCGCGCTGCTGCGCGGCGGCGCCGACGACGACGCGATCGCCGACGAGATCCGTCGGGCCGTGGGCACCAAGTGGGCGGGCCACGCGATCGGGCAGGTCGCGTTCGTGCGGCCGCGCCGCTCGATGAGCCAGATCGGGGGCTGACGTGGCGAACGACGTGCACTTCAGCCACCTCGACCCGCTGGGTCGCGCGCGCATGGTCGACGTGACGCCCAAGGAGGCCACGCACCGTCGGGCGGTCGCGCGGTGCAAGGTCTTCATGACCCCGGCCACGACCGCGGCGATCGCCAACCGCGAGGTGAAGAAGGGCGACGTGCTCGCCGTCGCTCGCGTCGCGGGCATCCAGGCCGCCAAACGCACCGCCGACATGATCCCGCTGTGCCACCCGTTGCTCGTCGGGTCGGTGTACGTCAACTTCGAGATCGCCGACGACCACGTGGCGATCGAGGCCCAGGTCGACACGGTCGACCGCACGGGCGTCGAGAGGGAGGCGCTGCACGCCTGCGCCGTGGCGGCGCTCACGATCTACGACATGTGCAAGAGCGCGGACCGCGCGATGGTGATCGGCGAGCTCGCGCTGTGGGAGAAGTCCGGCGGCCGCCAGGGGCACTACCGACGCGCCGAGTGACGTGCGTCGCGCGGCGCCGCGCGACCGCGTGGCCCGCCGATAGACTCCACGGGTCGCATGAGCACGCTGATCCTGATCATCGTGGGCGCCGCGTGGCTGGGCGTGCTCGCCCCGCCCATCGTGCGCGCCCGCATGCATCGCTCGCCGAGCACCTCCGTCGGCGCGTTCCGACGCCAGCTCACCTCGCTGCAGGGCCGCGATCCGCGTCGGCCGCAGGGCCAGTTGCGCGCGATGGCGCGCCCGCTGGTGCAGGACCGCGCGCACCGCGTGCACGTGCCCTCCCTCTCGGGCATCACCGGGCCGATCCTGCGGCCCACCGGCACGCGCGCCCACGCCCCGCGCACCGGCGACTGGTACGCGCGCGAGTTGCAGCGCCAGCGCCGGCAGCACACGGTCGTCGGCCTCGCCATCGCGACCGCCGTGTTCCTCTTCCTCGCGTTCACCACCGGGTCGCTCGCGCTGGTCTACTGCTTCGTGCTGTCGCTGATCGCGCTCGTCGCCTACTGCTACTGGCTCGTGCAGCTGAGGGTGCGCCGCGACAACGACCGCTACGTGCACCGCGTGCGCGGCCGCGCCGCCTGACCGCCGCGCGTCGCACCGCCCCGGTCCCCGGCCCGCGGGGAGGTCCCAGCCGCTAGCGTGGCGGGTCTGTCGGGGCTGTAGCTCAGTTGGTAGAGCGCGACAATCGCACTGTCGAGGCCAGGGGTTCGATTCCCCTCAGCTCCACGACGACATGAGGTGGCGCGCGGCGGGATGGACGCGGTGACGACCTCCTGGGACGACGCGGTGCGCGCGGTCACCGGCCCGGGACAGATCTTCGAGCTCGTCGACGCGGATGTGCGCGGCGTGCCGATGCAGGTCGTCCGTCACGCGCCAGCCAGCCTCGGCGGCTTGTTCGCCAACGCCCGTACGTACGGCGACCGCACCTTCCTCGTCTACGAGGACGAACGTCTGTCCTTCGCCGAGGTCGCCGACCGCATCGACGGCCTCGCCCACGCCCTCGTGCACCGCTACGGCGTGGCCAAGGGCGACC
>CAXRBC010000083.1:0-3390 GCA_964228515.1 Ilumatobacteraceae bacterium | reverse complement strand
GCAGCCGTCGACCCACGCGCCGGCGCAGCGGGCGGACCGCGAGGAGCGCGGCCGTGCTCGCCGCCCCGATGCCCGCCGCGGCGCGCAGCCAGCCGTAGGCCACGTCGCCGACGCCGAGCCGTTCGGTGGCGATCACGGGCAACAGCGCGATCGCGCCGCCGAACAGGACGGCGAAGAGGTCCAGGGAGAGGGCCGCGAGCAGGATCGGCGTGCGACGGATGAAGCGCAGGCCCTCCAGCGCGGCGTGCAGCGTGGGCCGCTCGCCGCGCGCCGCATCGGTGACCGCCGTCGGCACGCGCAGGGTCGAGAGCGTCGCCATCGCCGCGAGGATCAGCCCCGCCGACGTCGCGTACGAGATCCACGGCGCGGCCGCGTACAGGAAGCCGGAGGCGGCGGGGCCGACGATCATCGCCCCCGTCCAGACGGCCGAGTACATCGCGACCATGCGCGGCAGGCCGCCCTCGGGCGCGATCGCGGGCCCGATGGCGCGCATCGCGGGCGAGACGAACGCGCGGGAGGCCCCGTAGAGCAGGGCGATCGCGAAGATCGGCGCGACGCTGGTGGGATCGGTGCGCGCGTACGCCACGAGCAGCAGCGACGACGCGAGCTCGCCGCCCATCGCGAGGATCGAGACGGTCTTGCGATTGAACCGGTCGGCGACCGCGCCGACGACGAAGACGAGCAGCGCGATCGGCAGGAACTCGGCGAGCCCGAGCCACCCGAGGTCGAGCTCGCGGCGCGAGATGTCGTAGACGTGCTTGCCGAGGGTCGCGACCTGCAGCATCAGACCGACGTAGAGGAACGTGTTGGCCGCGATGAACTTCGCGACCGACGGCGACCGCAGCACGTCGAGTGCGCTCGGCGACGTGACGCGCGCGCCGTCCGACATGGAAGGACTACCGTACCCCAGGGGTCGCGACGAGCGCGGCCGGGGAGGCCGTCTCGTGTCGCACACGTCGTCGATCTCGCGTGACACGCGATGGATGGACGCGACCGCGCAGGCGGATCTCGTGCGCCGCGGCGAGGTGTCGCCGCTCGAGCTGTTGGACGCCGCACTCGAGCGCTGCGAGCGGCTCGACCCGGCGATCAACGCGGTGGTCATCCGCTGGGCCGACCACGCGCGCGAGCTCGCGCGCGCATTGCCCCCGTCGTCCGCGCCGTTCCGCGGAGTGCCGACGATCCTCAAGGACCTCAACGCCCCGTACGCCGGCCAGCCGATGAGCAACGGCAACCGCGCACTCAAGGCTGCGTCCTGGACGCCGACGTCCAACTCGTGGCTCGTCGACCGATGGCTGCGGGCCGGACTGGTGCCGTTCGGGCGCGGCTCGAGCCCCGAGTGGGGCAGCGTGCCCGTCACGGAGCCGCTCGCGTGGGGCCCGACGCGCAACCCGTGGGACGTCGCACGCACCGCGGGCGGATCGAGCGGCGGCTCCGCGGCCGCGGTCGCCGCGGGCATCGTGCCGATCGCGCACGCGAGCGACGGCGGCGGGTCGATCCGCATCCCGGCGTCGTGCTGCGGCCTCGTGGGGCTCAAGACGAGCCAGGGTCGCATCACGATGGGCCCGGGGCGCGACGAGTCGGTGCTCAGCGTGCAGTTCGCGGTGACCCGCAGCGTGCGCGACGCCGCGGCGCTGCTCGACGCGGTGCACGGCCCGGGCGTCGGCGACTCGATCGTGGCGCCGGCACCCGCGCGGCCGTACGTGCGCGAGCTGACCGCCGACGTGGTGCCGCTGCGCGTCGGCGTGCTCGATCACCATCCGCTGGGCGCGCCGATCGACCCGCAGTGCACCGCCGCCGCGCGCGCCGCCGCGCGGGCCCTCGCCGACCTCGGGCACGACGTGTCGGATGCGTGGCCGGCGACGCTGGAGGACGCGGAGTTCCCCCGGCGGTTCACCGCGATGTGGTCGACGCAGCAGGGCATGGCGAGGGCGGGCCTGGCGACGCTGCTCGGGCGCGAGGTCGGGCCCGACGACGTCGAGCCGGTCAACTGGGCGATGGCCGAGGTGGCCGCGCGCATGACCGCGACCGACCTCGGGATCGCGCTCGACCAGGCGCACCGCTTCCGCCGGGCGGTGCGGGCGTGGTGGGCGGAGGGCTGGGACCTGCTCGTCACGCCCACGCTCACGGCGCCGCCGCTGCCGATCGGCGCGATCGCCAACGACGCGGCCGACCCCCTCGCGCCGATGCGCCGGGCGGGCGAGTGGGTGGCGTTCACGCCCGCGTACAACACGACGGGCCAGCCCGCGATCAGCCTGCCGCTGCACTGGACGCCCGAGGGGCTGCCGGTCGGCGTGCAGATCGTCGCGAACTACGGGCGCGAGGACCTGCTCATCGCGGTGGCGGCGCGCCTCGAGGAGCACTCGCCCTGGGCGCACCGCCGCCCCCCGCTCGACGCGACCCGCTAGCCGCCGCGGTCGCGCGTCCGTGCGACACCCCCCTGGCAGGCTCCTCGATCCCCCAGAAGGAGCCATCCAGCCATGACCACCACAGCCACCAGCATCCCCAAGCCCCGCCACGGCAGCGAGGAGTGGCTGCGCCTTCGCTGGCGCGACGCCGACGGCCGCTGCACCTTCGGCGCGAGCGACGCGCCGGCCCTGATGGGCGCGTCGCCGTACACCACGCGCGCGGACCTCTACTTCGACAAGCGCGTCGACCCCGTGATGGAGGAGGAGAAGCCCGTGTTCCGCCGCGGCAACGTCCTCGAGCCCGCGCTCCTCGACGAGGCCGCGCACCTGCTGGGGATCCGGGTCGTGACGCCGCAGGTCATGTACCGCGCGGGGCGCTTCACGGTCTCGATGGACGGCGTCGACGACGTGGAGCGCCCCTCGGTGGCCGTCGAGGCCAAGACCACGTCGCGCTACGCCGTCCACTCCGCCGACGACCTGCCGATGGAGTGGCGCTGGCAGGGCTGGGCCCAGCAGTCGGTGCTGGGCGTGCCCGTGCACTTCCTCGTGCTGGACCGCGACCTGCGCATCAGCATGGTCGAGTTGCCGCGCCGCGACGACGCGATCGCCGCGCTGTGGGAGGAGGCCGAGCGCTTCGGGGCGATGGTCGACGCGGGCACGCCCGCCGACGCGGACATCAACCAGTTCAGCGCCGACCAGATCGCCCGCCTCTGGCCCGCCTCGCCCGACCCGGTGGCGCTTCCCGGCGGGGCGCGCGCGGTGCTCGACGAGTTGCGGGCCGCCCGCGCTGCACGCCGCGAGGCCGAGGCCCGCGAGGCCGGGGCCCGCGACGCCATCGCGCGCATGCTGCTCGGCTCCGAGGTGGGGCTGCTCGACGGCGAGCGCGCCGTCACGTGGCGGTCGCAGCCGGGTCGCGCCTCGCTCGACGCGCGGCGCCTGCGCGCGGAGCTCCCGGAGGTCTACGAGCGCTACCTCACGCGCGGCG
>CAXRBC010000082.1:0-6274 GCA_964228515.1 Ilumatobacteraceae bacterium | reverse complement strand
ACCACGCGCACGACACGATGCGCGAGCGCGTCGGTGACGACGTGGACGACGAGGCACGCACCGAGCACCGCGAGGCCGGCGCGGAGCGCCACCCCGGCATCGTCGAGCGCGGCGAGCGCCCCGCCCCACGCGCCGGCGCCGAGCACCGCGACGGCGGGCGCGGCGCGCTCGTGCGCCGTGCCGCGTGACGGCCCACGTGACGTAACGCCCGGTGGACCGACTGATGGACCGTCGGGCGTCGCCGCGGCGAGCTCGCGGGCCCAGGAGCGGCCGAGGTGCGCGGCGGGTGCGCCAACGGCGAGCCCGATCGCGACGCCGACCGCCACGTCCGCGGCCGCCACTGCTACTCCGGGACGAGCTCGATCAGCGTGCCGAAGCCGCCCTTCGGATGGATGAACGCGACGGTGGTGCCGCGCGAGCCCGGCCGAGGCGCGGCGTCGATCGGGGTTGCGCCCGCCGCGACCATCGCGCGGAGCGCCTCGGCGCAGTCGGCCACTCGGTAGCCGACGTGGTGGAGGCCCTCGCCGCGCTTCTCCAGCGACCGCGCGACCGGGGAGTCGGGGCGTGTGGGCGTGAGCAGCTGGACGTAGCTCTCGGCGACGCGCAACAGCGCCTCCTCGACGCCGTCGCGCTCGACGACCTCGCGGTGGGCGACCGTCGCGCCGAACGCGCGGCGATAGAAGTCGATCGCGGCCTCGAGGTCGCGCACCGCGATGGCGACGTGGTCGATCTCGGTGAGCAGCATGGCGGCGCCCATCATGACGCGGCGCGACGGAAGACCGACAAGCGCTGCTCCCCGACTCGGGCGCGCAGGTCGGGGTCGTCGACGCCGAGGCCCTCGCGCGGGGCGAGGCACAGCACGCCGAGCTTGCCCTCGTGCTGGTTGCGGTACACCTCGAGCGCCGCGGTGCCCGTCTCCGCGAGCGGGTACGAGCGCGAGATGACCGGGTGGATCATGCCCTTGGCGATCAGGCGGTTGGCCTCCCAGGCCTCCCGGTAGTTGGCGAAGTGCGAGCCGACGAGGCGCTTGAGGCGCATCCAGAAGTGCCGATTGTCGAACTCGAGCATGAAGCCGCTGGTGGCCGCGCACGTGACGACGGTGCCGCCGCGCTTCACGACGTACATCGACGCGCCGAACGTGCTACGACCGGGATGCTCGAACACGATGTCGGGGTCCTCGCCGACGAGGTCACGGATGTCGGAGCCGAAGCGGCGCCACTCCTTCTCGTCGTGGCGGCCGTCCTCGGTCCAGAATCGGTAGCCGCCCGCGCGCCGGTCGATGACGGCCTCGCAGCCCATGTCTCGCAGGATGCGGGCCTTGTCGGGTGAGCTCACGACGCCGACGGGGATGCCGCCGCCATTGAGTACGTACTGGATGCCGTACGCGCCGATGCCGCCGGTCGCGCCCCACACGAGCACGACGTCGCCTTGCTTCATCTGCGCGCCGTTGCGCGACACCAGCATGCGGTAGCTCGTGGAGTTGCACAGCGCGTTGACGGCCGCCTCCTCCCACGTGAGGTGCGCGGGCTTGGGCATGAGCTGGTTGGCCTTGACGAGCGCGAGGTCGGCGAGGCCGCCGAAGTTGGTCTCGTAGCCCCAGATCCGCTGGTTGGACGCGCGCATCGAGTCGTCGTGGGCGCTCGGGTCCTGGTCGTCGACGTGGTTGCAGTGCACGGTGACCCGGTCGCCGGGCTTCCACGTGCGCACGGCGCTGCCCACGCGCACGACGACGCCCGCGGCATCGCTGCCGATGACCTGGTGGTCCCTGTCGTGGCGGCGGGCCCACTCGCTCTCGCGCGCGAGGCGCGCCATGGGGCCGAAGGTGCTGACCGGTTCGAACAGGCTGCTCCAGACCGTGTTGAAGTTGATGCTGCTCGCCATGACGGCGACGAGCGCCTCGTCGGGCGCGAGCTCGGGCGTCGGCACCTCGCCGACGTGGATCGTGCGGCGCGGGTCCTTGTCACCCGCGGGGACGCCCTCGAAGACCTTCTCGTCGGACTTGCGCAGGTGGGCGGCGCGATACGCGGAGGGCACGGGGATCGCGCCGATCGTCGCGCCGTCGGCACCCGCGAGGATCGCGTCGGCGAACTCGCGCATGGCCCGACTGTACCGATCCACCTAGCCTGAGCCCCGGGCCCGGATCGGCTCGTCTCGCACGAAGGAGGCGCACATGTCGGGATCGTGGATCGTCGCGGGGGCGCGCACGCCGATCGGGAAACTGAGCGGCGCGTTCGCCCCGATGTCGGCCGCCGACCTCGGCGCGATCGCGATCGCCGACGCGCTGCGCCGCGCGGGCGTGGAGCCCGATCGCGTCGACCACGTGGTGATGGGCCAGGTGCTGGGGGCGGGCCAGGGCCAGGTGCCAGCCCGACAGGCTGCCGCGCGCGCCGGCATCCCGATGCGCACGCCGAGCGTCAACGTGAACAAGGTCTGCCTCTCGGGGCTGAACGCCATCCATCTCGCGCACCTGATGATCGCCGCGGGGGACGCCGACGTCGTGGTGGCCGGCGGCATGGAGAGCATGACCAACGCGCCATACCTGCTGCCGGGCGCGCGCGGCGGGATGCGATACGGCAACGCCGAGGTCCAGGACGCGATCGTGCGAGACGGGCTGTGGTGCGCCTTCGACGCGTGCCTGATGGGCCTCGGGACCGAGCGCTACAGCGCCGGCAGCATCTCGCGCGAGGACCAGGACGCCTTCTCCGCGCGCAGCCACGCCCGCGCGGTCGCCGCGACCGATCGGCTGGCGGAGGAGATCGTGCCGGTGCCCGTGCCGCAGCGCAAGGGCGACCCCGTGCTGGTCGCGCGCGACGAGGGCGTGCGCGCCGACGCGACCACTGCGTCGCTCGCGGGGCTGCGCCCCGCCTTCGATCCGAAGGGCACGATCACCGCGGGCAACGCGAGCCAGATCAGCGACGGCGGTGCCGCGCTCGTGGTGGCGTCCGACCGCGCGGTGCGCGAACTCGGGCTCTCGCCGATGGGCCGGATCGCGGGCTACGGCATGGTCGCCGGGCCGGACACGCCGTCGCTGCTGCTGCAGCCAGCGCTCGCCATCCGCGCCGCCATCGCGCGCGCTGGCGTCGGGCTCGGCGACCTCGGCGTCGTGGAGATCAACGAGGCGTTCGCCGCGGTGGGCATCGCATCCACGCGCGAGCTGGGGCTGGACGAGGAGATCGTCAATCCCAACGGCGGCGCGATCGCCGTCGGGCACCCGATCGGCATGAGCGGCGCGCGACTCGCGCTCACGCTGCTGCACGAGTTGCGCCGACGCGGCGCCCGGCTCGGGGCCGCCGCGCTGTGCGGCGGTGGCGGACAGGGCGACGCGCTGGTGGTCGAGGCCGCCTAGCGGCGGGTCAGGCGACGACGTCGCGGCGACCCTCGATCGCGCGACCGAGCGTCAGCTCGTCGGCGTACTCGAGGTCGCCGCCGACGGGGAGACCACTCGCGATACGGGTGACGCGCACCTCGAGCGGCGCGAGTGCCCGGGCGAGGTACAGCGCGGTCACGTCGCCCTCCGTGTCCGGGTTCATGCACAGGATGACCTCCCGCACGCCCTCGGGGCGGATGCGGGCGAGGAGCTCGCGGATCTTGAGCTGTTCCGGACCGACGCCCTCCAGGGGATTGATGGCACCGAGCAGCACGTGGTACCGGCCGCGGAACTCGCGGGTGCGCTCGATCGCCACGATGTCGCGGGACTCCTCCACCACGCAGAGCACGGCCGGATCGCGGCGCGGGTCCGCGCAGATGGGGCACGACGACGCCTCCGCCAGGTTGAAGCAGCGGTCGCAGAAGCGCGTCGTCGCCTTGGCCGTCGAGATCGACGACGAGAGATGCGCGACCTCCTGCTCGTCGGCCTTGAGCAGGTGGAACGCGATGCGCTGCGCGGACTTGGGACCGATGCCGGGGAGGCGAGACAGCGCGTCGATCAGCGCCTGGACGGGCGGGGTGTACGCGGACGCCACGCCGCGCTACTCGCGGACGACCTTGGCGCCGGGGAACACGCGCGCCACGTCGTCCATCACCGGGTCGTGCGCTGGTGGCGCGGCCACGACGTCGCGCGGGTCGACCGCGTCCTCCGGCTCGTCGCGGGGCGGCGCGGGGGCGCGCGCGGGGCGGCGGGGGGCGGAGGCCCGTGACGACCCGCCGCGCGGCGCGACCTGCATGCGCAGCGCGATGTCGCGACCGGCGAGCGTGCGCACGACGGAGGTGACGGCGTCGAGGTGCTCGCCCGCGCGCGCGGCATGCGCGTCGCTCGGCGCGCCGAGCGTGAGCACGCCGTCGGCGCAGGACACGGGCGTGATCGCGCTGTACAGCGCGCGCACGATGCTGCGCAACGCGCCGAGCACCTCGGGCCAGCGGGCGACGACGTCGGCGTCCGCGAGCGGGCCGGACGCCGGCGGGCGCACGGGCGTCGCCGGCGTGGCGGCGCGGCCGCCCAGTCGGGCGCGCCCGGTCTCGTCGACGGGGTTGGGTCGCGCGAGAGCGCCGCTCGGGTCGCGGGGCGCGGAGAGCGACTGCTCGAGACGCTCGACCCTCGCCGCGAGTGCCGTCAGGTCGGAGCCCACGGGCGCGGACGCGAGGCGCACCAGCGCGACCTCGAGGAGCAGCCGCGGGTCGGGGGCGTGGCGGATCTCGACGAGGACCGTGCCGATCGCCTCGATGGCGCGGACCACCGCGCCGATGCCGAGACGCCGGGCGCGCTCGGCCACCCTGTCGGCGCGCTCCGACGGGAGCTGCACCAACTCGGGCGCGACGATGGAGAGGAAGCAGTCGCGCAGGTGCCGCACGATCTCCTCGGCGAGGCCGCGAGGGTCCGCGCCGCGCTGCACTGCGCCGGCCACCGCGGCGAGGGCCCGACCGGGATCGTGGTCGGCGAGCGCGTCGACGAACTCGTCGACGGGCGGCGCCTCCTCGAGCGTGCCGCCACTCGCAACGGCGACCTCCAGGGCCGAGAGCGTGTCGCGGACGGAGCCCCCGCCCTGCTCGACGACGCGGTCGATCGTCTCGTCGGCGACCTCGAGACCGGCGTCGGCCACGACCCAGCGGACGTGCTCGCGCATCGTGGCGAGCGGGAGCAGGTGGAACTGCAGGTGCTGGGTGCGGCTGCGGATGGTCTCGCTGACCTTCTGCGGGTCCGTGGTCGCGAGCACGAACACGACGTGGCTCGGGGGCTCCTCGAGGGTCTTGAGGAGCGCGGCCTCGGCGGGCTTGGACAGCATGTGGACCTCGTCGAGGATGAAGACGCGGTGGCGGCCGGGGTTGCCCAGTGCGGCGCGCTCGATCAGGTCCCGCATGTTGTCGACGCCGTTGTTGCTCGCAGCGTCCAGCTCGAGGACGTCGTAGCTGGTGCCCGCGTCGACGGCGAGGCACGACTCGCAGGCGCCGCACGGCTCGCCGTCGGCGGGCGCCGTGCAGTTGAGCACCTTGGCCAGGATGCGCGCCGTCGAGGTCTTGCCGGTGCCGCGCGGACCCGAGAAGAGGTACGCGTGGCCCTCGCGTTCGTGGACGACGGCGTTGCGCAACGCGCGCACGACGTGGTCCTGGCCCTTGAGCTCGCCGAATGCGCGCGGCCGATAGCGGCGATACAGCGACTGCACGGCCATGCGGGCGAGCCTACCCACGGGGTCGCGCGCGCTCCCGAGCGCGAGGTGGACGGGCGCGCGGCGCACGACGAGTACCGTGGAGCACCGACGCATGACTCGATCGACGCGTGGACGCACGTCGCGCCGCGGCACGACGGTGGCGCGCGCGATCCTCGGCGGGGCGGCCGCCGTCGCCGCGACCGGTGCGGTGCTCGTGGCGTCGGCGTCGGGTGCCGGCGCGGTGACCGGGGACGGCACCAACGCGCTCGTGTCGTCCAACCCGGGCCCCAATCAGGTGGTCACCGTGCCGCCGACGCAACTGCAACTCGTGTTCCGCGACCCGCTCGCGAGCGCGGAGGACGCCGGGCGCATGGGGCTCTCGCTCTCTTGCGGCACGCCCGCGACGCTCGTGGGCCTGAGCACGCCGCAGGTGGCGGCCGACCTGCGCACGGTGTCGGCCGCGCTCGGGGCGATCCCGCCCGCGGGCCTGTGCACCGTGTCGTGGTCGCTGCCGGACCTCACCACGGGATCGTTCACCTTCCCCACCAACGTCGCGACGGCCACCACGGTCGCGGGCGAGACCACGGGTGGCGGCGAGACCACGCCGACGACCGTGCCCGTGATCGGCGAGCGCATCGAGGACCAGCGTGCGTCCCCGCGCGTCGGCGGGGCGCTCGGGCTCGTGCGGATCG
>CAXRBC010000081.1:0-6814 GCA_964228515.1 Ilumatobacteraceae bacterium | reverse complement strand
TACTTTGAGGTCGTCGGGATCATCCCCTACCTCGTCATCTGTCGCTTCTTTCGGCGGATTGCGGAGGATGACGGAAGTAAGCGGCTCTACAACAACGTGATCCTCCCGCTGTCGTCGCTCGTCGACAAGGTCCTGCGGGGTCGCCTCATCGGCAAGAACCTCGTCCTCGTCGCCCGCAAGCCCTGATCGGCCCCGGCAGGTCGCGCGGGTCACGCCGTGCGGGGGAGCGCCCTCGGCAGGATTCGAACCTGCGCACCTGGCTCCGGAGGCCAGTGCTCTATCCCCTGAGCTACGAGGGCCGGGCGCACCTCGCGCCAGCACCCGCAGGCTAACGGGGTCGCCCGCGAGCGACCGTCGGCAACAATGAACGGCGTGGCTGACCCGATCGCGCTCGTGGCGTCGCGCGTCGCCGACGCGTTCGCCGCCGCGTACGGCGACGCCGCGCGCGACGTGGACCCGGCGGTGCGCGCCAGCGACCGCGCCGACGCCCAGGTCAACGGCGCCCTCGCCCTCGCCAAGCGCGTCGGCGGCTCCCCGCGCGACGCCGCCGCGGCCGTGCTCGCCGCCGCCCGCCTCGACGACCTGTGCGCGAGCACCGAGGTCGCCGGCCCCGGGTTCATCAACCTCACGTTCCGCGACGACGTGCTCGCCGCCGAGCTCGCACGTGGCGTCGCCGCCCCGCGCCTCGGCGTGCGCGCCGCGCCCTCGCCCCGCACCTGCGTGGTCGACTACTCGGCGCCCAACGTCGCCAAGGAGATGCACGTCGGCCACCTCCGCAGCACGATCATCGGCGACGCGCTCGTGCGGCTCCTCGAGTTCGTCGGCCACCGCGTCGTGCGGGAGAACCACGTGGGCGACTGGGGCACGCCGTTCGGCATGCTCATCGAGCACCTCGTCGACGTCGGCGAGTCGGCCGCGGTGCGCGACCTGTCGCTCGGCGACCTGGACTCCTTCTACCGACGGGCCCGCGCCGCGTTCGACGCCGACGAGGGGTTCAAGGCGCGCGCCCGCGCGCGCGTGGTCGCCCTGCAGTCGGGTGACGCGGA
The DNA here is from genome assembly GCA_964228515.1 of Ilumatobacteraceae bacterium. Taxonomy (GTDB): domain Bacteria; phylum Actinomycetota; class Acidimicrobiia; order Acidimicrobiales; family Ilumatobacteraceae; genus CAXRBC01. The sequence continues at coordinate 5,768 of CAXRBC010000081.1, read as the reverse complement.
GACGCTGCGGCTCTGGCGCCTGCTCGTCGACGAGAGCACGCGGTACTTCGCCCGCGTGTACGAGACGCTCGACGTGCGCCTCGAGCCGGGCGACGTGATGGGGGAGAGCGCCTACGACGCGACGCTCCCGGTGGTGCTCGAGCGGCTGCGCGGCGCGGGGCTGCTGCGCCAGGACGACGGCGCCGACGTGGTCTTCCCCGAGGGCTTCACCAACCGCGACAACGAGCCCCTGCCGCTCATCGTCCGCAAGCGCGACGGCGGCTGGAACTACGCGGCCACCGACCTCGCCTGCGTGATCGACCGCACCGAGCGCGTCGGGGCGTCGCTGCTCGTCTACGTGGTGGGAGCGCCGCAGGCGCAGCACCTCGCGATGGTCGGCGCGGTGGCGCGCGCGGCGGGCGGGCGCGGCGCTGCGCCCGGCGCCGACGGCGCCCCGCGCGAGATGGTGCACGTGGCGTTCGGCAGCGTGCTCGGCGACGACCACAAGATGCTGCGCAGCCGCTCCGGCGACGCGATCAAGCTCCACGCCCTGCTCGACGAGGCCGTCGAGCGCGCGGCGGCGGCCGTGGCGGAGAAGAACCCGGAGCTCCCCGCCGACGAGCGCGCGGCCGTGGCGCGGGCGGTGGGCATCGGCGCCGTCAAGTACGCCGACCTCTCGGGCGACCGCATCAAGGACTACGTCTTCGACTGGGACCGCATGCTCGCCTTCGACGGCAACACGGGCCCGTACCTGCAGTACGCACACGCGCGGATCTGCAGCATCTTCCGCCGCGCTGGTGTGACCCGCGACGCGGTGCGCGGCACGGCGCCGTCGATCGGCCACCCCGCGGAGCGTGCGCTGGTGCTCGGCCTCCTGCGCTTCGACACCGCGGTGTGGGACGCGATCGGCGCGTACTCGCCGCACCGGCTCTGCACGTACCTCCACGAGCTCGCCGCGGCGTTCTCGACGTTCTACGAGTCGTGCCCCGTGCTCAAGGCCGACGACGAGGCCCGGCGGCTCGGCCGTCTCGCGCTCTGCGACGCCACGGCACTCACGCTCGCCACGGGCCTGGACCTGCTCGGCATCGGCGCGCCGGAGCGCATGTGAGCGCCGTCGCGCGCCACCTGCTGCCGGACACGGCCGAGATCGTCGACGGCGCGCTGCGCGTCGGCGGCTGCGACGTGGGCGCGCTGGCCCGCGCGCACGGCACGCCGCTCTTCGTCTACGACGAGGCGCACCTACGGGCCCGCTGCGCCGAGGCGGTCGCCGCGTTCGGCCGCGGCCGAGTCGTGTACGCGACCAAGGCGTTCCACTGCAAGGCGATGGCCCGGCTCGCCCACGAGGAGGGGCTGCTGCTCGACGTCGCGACCGGCGGCGAACTCCACGTCGCGCTGGCCGCGGGCGTGCCGGGGTCGGCGTGCGTGCTCCACGGCAACAACAAGTCCGCCGACGAGTTGCGCGCCGCGCTCGCCGCCGGGGTGCGCCACGTGGTGGTCGACAACTTCGACGAGATGGACCGCATCGAGGCGCTCGTCGCCGCGGGCGCCCCGGCCCCGCGCGTGCAGGTGCGAGTGACCCCGGGGATCGCCGTGCACACGCACGAGGCCATCCGCACCGGTCAGGACGACTCCAAGTTCGGCTTCAACCTGCGCAACGGCGACGCCCGCCGCGCGATCGACCGGGCCGTTGCCTCGCCCGCGATGGAGTTCGTCGGCATCCACTGCCACATCGGGTCCAACGTGTTCGTCGCGGCCAACTTCGCCGAGGCCGCCGCCGTCATGGCCGGCCTCGCGCGCGCGGTCGGTGCCCGCGAGGTGACGCTCGGCGGCGGCCTCGGCGTGGCCTACGTCGGCGACGAGCGCGCCCCGGGCATCGGCGAGTGGGCACGCGTGCTGCGCGACGCGACGGCGGGGCTCGGCCGGGACGTGGCGCTGATGGTGGAGCCCGGCCGCGCGATCGTCGCGGCGGCGGCGCTCACCGTCTACGAGGTCGGCGCGATCAAGCGCATCCCCGGGGTGCGCACCTACGTGGCCGTCGACGGGGGCATGAGCGACAACCCGCGCCCCGTGCTCTACGACTCGGGGTACGAGGCGTTCGCGCCCGCGCGCGCCGACGCGCCGCGCACCGAGCGCGTGCGCATCGTGGGCAAGCACTGCGAGAGCGGCGACGTGCTGGTGGACGACGCGGTCGTGCCGGCCGACCTGCGCGTCGGCGACCTGCTCGCCACGCCCGTGACCGGCGCGTACGGCCACTCGATGGCGTCCAACTACAACAAGGTCCCGCGACCTCCCGTCGTCTTCGTCCGTGACGGCGACGCGCGCGTCGTGGTGCGCCGCGAGACGCTCGACGACCTCGTCCGACTCGACGCCTGAGCACGCGGCGCACGCCCGTCGGGACCCCGCGACACGGGGCGTCGGTAGCGTGGACGAGGTGACGGCCGCCCCCGCCCCGCACGCCCATCCCGTGCGCCTCGGCGTGCTCGGCCACGGCGTCGTGGGCGCGGCATTCGTCGACCTCGTGGCTCGCCGCGCTGGCGAGGTGCGGGCCCGCGCGGGCGTCGACCTGCGCGTCGCGCGCGTCGCCGTGCGCGACCTGGGCCGTCACCGCGGCCTGCCGTCGGGGCTCGCGGTCACCGACCCGCACGCCGTCGCCGAGGATCCCGAGGTGGACGTCGTCGTCGAACTCATGGGCGGCCTCGACCCGGCGCGCGAGATCGTCGCGACCGCGCTCGGCAAGGGCAAGCCGGTCGTGACGGCCAACAAGGCGCTGCTCGCCCGCCACGGTGCCGAGCTCTTCGCCGCCGCGGACGCGGCCGGCACCGATCTGCTGTTCGAGGCCGCGGTGTGCGGCGGCATCCCGCTCATCCGCCCACTGCGCGAGAGCCTCCGTGGCGAGCCGATCGAGCGCATCCTCGGCATCGTCAACGGGACCACCAACTACGTGCTCACCCAGATGAGCGAGCGCGGCGCCGAGTACGCCGACGCGCTCGCAGAGGCGCAGCGCCTCGGGTACGCCGAGGCCGACCCGACCGCCGACGTCGAGGGCCACGACGCCGCCGCCAAGATCGCGATCGTGGCGACCATCGCCTTCGGCGCACGGGTGGCGCTCGCCGACGTGCACGCCGAGGGCATCCCGCGCGTGACGGCCGCCGACATCGCGATTGCCCGGCGATTTGGGTTCGCGGTCAAGCCGCTCGGCGTCGCCGAGCGCCGCGGCGCCGACGGTGCGATCTCGGTGCGTGTGCACCCCGCGCTCGTGCCCCTCACGCACCCGCTCGCGTCGGTGCGAGGGGCGTTCAACGCCGTGGTCGTCGACGGCGCGGCGTCGGGCTCGCTGATGTTCTACGGCAGCGGTGCCGGCGGCGATCCGACGGCCTCGGCCGTGCTCGGCGACGTGATCGACGCGGCGGTCAACCTCCGCAAGGGCACCCACGCGCCCCTCGGCACGTTCGCCCCCGCCCGCCTCGCGCCGATGGGCTCGCTCGAGGGCGAGTACATGATCGGCCTCGAGGTCGCGGACCGGCCGGGCGTGCTCCACGCGGTCACGGGGGTCTTCGCGCGCAACGCCGTGAGCATCCGCGCCGCCGAGCAGGACGGCATCGGGACGGACGCTCGCCTCGTCTTCCTCACGCACCGCGCGGGCGAGGCCGCGGTGCAGGCCTGCCTCGCGGAGCTGCGCGGCCTCGACGTCGTCACGCACGTCGGCGCCCTCCTGCGCGTCATCCCCGGCTGAGGCCGGCCGCCGTGCGTTACGTCTCCACGCGAGGGCGCGCGCCCGAGCTGGGATTCCGCGACGTGCTGCTCGCGGGCCTCGCGACCGACGGCGGGCTCTACGTGCCGCGCGACTGGCCGTCGTTGCCGACGGCGCCGCCATCCGAGCCGTCGCCCGCCGTAGCCGCATCGTCCGCGGTCGTGGGGCCCGCGCACTCCTACGCCGCCCGCGCCGCGCAGGTGATGGCACCGTTCATCGGCGGCGAGATCGCCGACGCCGACCTGCGCGCCATGTGCGACGCGGCGTACGCGACCTTCCGCCATCCGGACGTCGTGCCGCTGGTGGACCTCGGCGAGGGCCACCACCTGCTCGAGCTCTTCCACGGCCCGACGCTCGCGTTCAAGGACGTGGCGCTCCAGCTGGTGGGACGGATGTTCGACCACGTGCTCGAGGCCCGCGACGAGCGCGTCACCATCGTGGGCGCCACCAGCGGCGACACGGGCGGGGCCGCGATCGACGGCGTGCGCGCGTGCCGCCGCGTCGAGATCGTCATGCTGTACCCGGCCGGGCGCGTGAGCGACGTGCAGCGCCGGCAGATGACCACCGTCGACGCGCCCAACGTGCGGGCGGTCGCGATCGACGGCACCTTCGACGACTGCCAGGACCTGGTCAAGGCGATGTTCGCCGACGCGGCCTTCCGCGAGACCCATCGCCTCGCCGCGGTCAACTCGATCAACTGGGCGCGCGTGATGGCGCAGGTCGTGTACTACGTGGTCGCGCTCGAGCGCCTCGGCCACCCCGCGGTCTTCAGCGTGCCGACCGGCAACTTCGGCAACGTGCTCGCGGGCTGGATCGCGCGGCGCATGGGCGCGCGCGTCGGCGGTCTCGTCGTGGCGTCCAACGCCAACGACGTCCTCACCCGGTTCCTCGCCACGCACGCCATGGACACCCGCGAGGTCGTGCCGACGCTCAGCCCGAGCATGGACATCCAGGTCTCGTCCAACTTCGAGCGGCTCTACTTCGAGATGCTCGGACGCGACGGGGACGCCACGGCGGCGGGGCTCGCCGAGTTCCGCCGTTCGGGCGCGCTACGCGTCGACGATGCCGCGTGGGCGCGGTGGATCGAGGGCGTCTTCGCGGGGTACCGCTGCGACGACGAGGCCACGCTCGCGACGATGCGCGACGTGCACGAGCGCCACGGGATGCTGATCGACCCGCACACGGCCGTCGGCCTGCACGCCGCGCGCCAGCACCGACGCCGCGACCCGCGCCCGATCGTCACGCTCGCGACGGCGCATCCCGCCAAGTTCCCCGACGCCGTCCGCCGCGCCACGGGCCGCACGCCGGAGCTCCCCGCGCACCTCGCCGACCTCATGTCGCGCCCCGAGCGCATCCACTCGCTGCCCCGCGACCTGCGCGCCGTCCAGGACTTCGTCGCCCGCCGCGGGGCCTAGGGCGCGCGGGCTGCGCCGTGGGCGCGGCGCGTGTCGGTGCGGGGGAGCCCGAGGGCCGCTATGCTGAAGGTGTTCGCGATCGCGAACGTTTCCCGCCGGATCCCGGCGATGCCGTCGGCGCAATCTCGACGGACTTCTCGGACGCTCGTCCACCGGGCCGATGCGGTGCATGCGGATGCATGCACGCGCGAGCACTCACGAAAGCAGGTCAACGTGGCCACAGGAGCCCTCAACCGCGCCTCACTCGAGGCGAAGGATCGCGACGCGCTCGTCGCGATCGCATCCGCGCTCGGCGTCCGCGCCGGCGACGACACCGACACCTCGGCGCTCATCGACCGCATCCTCGAGCACGCCCCCGCGGCACCCGCCTCCGGCGGCGCGCGGCGCGGCGCGGCGCTCGGTGCGGACGGCGAGCCCCTCTCGGACTGGGAGATCGAGCTCGCGGAGCACGAGGGCACGCCGGTCGCGCCCGACGCGCGCAGGACGTCTGATCGTGGTGGCGATCGCGGTGGTGACCGCGGTGGCGCGCGACGTGACGACCGCGGCGGCGACCGACGTGACGACCGCGGCGGCGACCGCGGCGGCGACCGCGGCGGCGACCGACGCGACGATCGATTCCAGCG
>CAXRBC010000080.1:0-3176 GCA_964228515.1 Ilumatobacteraceae bacterium | reverse complement strand
GGGCGGCCGCACCAGATCCGCGTGACCGACCTCTTCGAGGAGGTGGCCGAGGAGCACGCCAAGCGCGAGGCCGAGATCGGGGCGCCGGAGGCCGCGGCGCCGGCCCGCCCCGGCGTGCGCACCGCGCTGCCGCCCGTGACGTGCGCGGTCGTGGCGGTGGCGAGCGGCGACGGCCTGGCCGAGCTCTTCGGCGCGATGGGCGTGCACGGCGTCGTCACGGGCGGCCAGACGATGAACCCCTCCACGCAGGAGCTGCTCGACGCCGTGGAGCACATGAACGCGACGCAGGTCGTGATCCTGCCCAACAACAAGAACATCATCGCCGTCGCCCAGCAGGTGGACGGTCTCACGACCAAGGACGTGCGCGTCGTGCCGACCTGCTCGATGCCGGAGGGCCTCGCGGCGCTCGTCGCGTACGACCCCGAGGCGTCGGCCGAGCACAACGGCTCGCAGATGGCCGCCGCCGCGTCCGCGGTGGCCACGGGCGAGGTGACGACCGCCGTGCGCGACACGCAGAGTGAGGCCGGGCCCGTACGCGAGGGCGACGTGATCGGCATCGTGCGCGGCGACGGCGTCGTGGCGGTGAGCCGGGAGGTCGCGACCACGTGCGCCGCGCTGCTCGACCGGTTGGTCGACGACGGGCGCGAGCTCGTCACCATCATCACCGGCGACGGTGCGAGCGCCGCGACGACCGAGCGCATCTCGGCGTGGCTCGCGGAGCACCGCCCCGGCGTCGCGATCGAGGTGCACGACGGCGGTCAGCCGCTGTACCCCTACCTCTTCGGCGTGGAGTGACGTCCCGGCAGGTCCCGCCCGTGCCGGACGCCATCACGCTGCGCGAACTCGCCGGCATCGACGTCTCCGTCCTCCGCGGCGTGGGGGACAAGCGCAAGGCGGCGCTCGCGGAGTACGGCATCGCGCACGTGCTCGACCTCCTCACCACGTACCCGTACCGCTGGATCGACCGCACGCGCGAGGGGCGCGTCGCCGACCTCGTGGAGGGCGAGGCGTCGGGCGTCGTCGCGGAGGTCGTCGACTCGCGACTGGTGCGCATGCGCAACGGTCGGCAGATGGTGCGCGCGACCGTCGGCGACGACACGGGGCGGATCGGCCTCACGTTCTTCGGCCAGCCGTGGCGCGAGCGCCAGCTGCGGCCGGGGGTGCAGGCGATCTTCTTCGGCACGCCCGAGCGATTTCGCGGCGCGATGCAGATGGTCAACCCGACGGTCGACCGCGTGGGCGACCGCACGGGGCGCATCGTGCCCGTGTACCGCCAGAGCGAGTCCGCCGGCGTCTCGACCTGGGAGCTCGCGGCGCTGGTGGACAACGCGCTCGCGCGCTGCGCGGCTCGCGGCGTCTCGGACCCCGTGCCGGCGGAGGTGCGCGCGCGACTCGAGCTCGTCGACCGCGGCACGGCGCTGCACCACATCCACTTCCCCGAGTCCATCGCGGCCAAGGAGGAGGCGCGCCGGCGCCTCGCGTTCGACGAGTTGCTGCGCGTGCAGCTGGTGCTGGTCGGGCGGCGGCGTGCCTGGGCGCGGGAGCGCAGGGGCATCGCGCACGTCACGGGCGGCGAGCTGCAGCGCCGCTTCGCGGCGGCGCTGCCATTTCCCCTCACGTCGGCGCAGCGGCGCACGATCGCCGAGATCGACGCCGACCTCGCGGCGCCGGCGCCGATGCATCGGCTGCTGCAGGGCGACGTGGGCAGCGGCAAGACCGTGGTGGCGGTGAGCGCGATGCTCGCCGCGGTGCAGGGCGGGCACCAGGGAGCGCTGATGGCGCCGACGGAGGTGCTGGCCGAGCAGCACGCGGCGGGCGTGCGCGCGCTGCTCGCGGGGCTGGCGGTGGCGGACGGCGGGTCGCTGTTCGGCGACCGCGCGGTGCGGGTCGAGCTGCTCACGGCGCGCGTGACGGGCGAGCGGCGGCGCGAGGTGCTGCGCGGGCTCGCCGACGGCGCGGTCGACGTCGTGATCGGGACGCACGCGCTGATCCAGGAGGGCGTGGAGTTCGCGTCGCTCGGGGTGGTGGTGATCGACGAGCAGCACCGCTTCGGCGTCGAGCAGCGCGCGGCGCTGCGGGTCAAGGGTGCGCGCGACGCGGCCCCCGACGTGCTCGTGATGACCGCGACGCCGATCCCGCGCACGGCCGCGATGACCGTGTACGGGGACCTCGAGGTGAGCGTGCTCGACGAGCTGCCGCCCGGTCGCACGCCGATCGCCACGGCACGGGTCGCGGGGGCGGCGGACGGCGCGGCGCGCGCCGCGATGTGGGGCGAGGTGCGCGCGGCCGTGGCGGCGGGGCAGCAGGCCTACGTGGTGTGTCCGACGATCGAGGAGAGCGAGAAGCTCGAGGTTGCGTCCGCCGAGGAGACGCGCCGCGAGCTCGAGGCGGGGGCGCTCGCGGGCCTGCGGCTCGACCTGCTGCACGGGCGGATGTCGTCGCAGGACAAGGAGGACGTGATGGCGCGGTTCCGCGCCGGCGAGACCGACGTGCTCGTGGCGACGACGGTGATCGAGGTGGGCGTCGACGTGCCCAACGCGACGTGCATGGTCGTGCTCGACGCCGACCGCTTCGGCATCGCGCAGCTCCACCAGCTGCGTGGGCGCGTCGGTCGCGGTGCGATCGCGTCGCGGTGCTGGCTGGTGACGGGCGACGAGGGGCTGTCGCCGCGCGTCGAGGCGCTGGTGGGGTCGACCGACGGATTCCACCTCGCCGAGGTGGACCTCGAGCTGCGCGGCGAGGGCACGCTCATGAACGTGGCGCAGAAGGGGGCGAGCGACCTGCGCATCGCCTCGCTGCGGCGCGACCTCGACCTCGTGCTGCGGGCGCGCGAGGTGGCGACGGCGATCGTCGACGAGGATCCGACGCTGGAGCGCCACGCGGCGCTGCGGGACGAGATCGCGTTGCTCCTCACACCCGCGGACGCGGAGTACCTCTTCAAGTCCTGAGCCGCCGCGCCTCGGGGCCCGGTCGTCGGGTCATATCCTCGTGTCGTGCGACTCGATCGGTGGGTGCCGCGGCGCCGCCCGAAGCGCGAGCCGCTGATCCGCCCGGAGGACATCCTCCTGTCGAAGCGCATCACCTGGCGCATCGACGAGCCCTTCACGATCTTCGAATGCAGGGAGTATCTCCCGGCCTCCGCCTATGACGATCTCACTGCATCGTTTCCCTCCGAG
>CAXRBC010000079.1:0-17488 GCA_964228515.1 Ilumatobacteraceae bacterium | reverse complement strand
ACGCCGTGACGCGCCGCGAGTCCGCTGCGGGGCACCACCATGCCGAAGTGTCCCTCGGGGATCGCCACGGCGATCCCCGTCGGGACCATCGCGCGCCCGCCACCCGCGGCGAGTCGCACGTCCGCGCGCGCGTGCAGGTCGACGCCGGCGTCGCCCTCGTGCGCCACGCGCGGCAGCGGCAGCCCGTCGTCCAGTCGCCTCACGAGGACCCTCACGGTGCGATCCGGGCGTGCATCGCGTGACGCCGACGCATTGTGCGACATCGCACCGACGATAGAGCATCGGCACGCACGGGTAGATTGGCGCGGATGCTCGTCTGGATGGACCTCGAGATGACCGGGCTCGATCCGGACCACGATCACATCGTCGAGATCGCCACGATCGTCACCGACGACGAGCTCGAGATCGTCGCCGAGGGCCCCGACCTGGTCGTGCACCAACCCGCCGAGGTCCTCGCGCGCATGGAGCCGATCGTGGTCGAGATGCACACCGCGTCCGGCCTGCTGCCCGCGATCGGGGCCTCCGCCACCACGCTCGAGGAGGCGGGACGCGCGACCCTCGAGTTCATCCGCAGCCACGTGCCCGAGCCGCGCACCGTGCCCCTGTGCGGCAACTCGATCGGCACCGACCGCCGCTTCCTCGCCCGCCACCTGCCGGAGATCGAGCACCACCTGCACTACCGCAGCGTGGACGTCTCCAGCATCAAGGAGCTCGCGAAGCGCTGGTACCCCGCAGTCGGGCTGGAGCGGCCCGCCAAGTCGGGGCAGCACCGCGCGCTCAACGACATCCGCAACAGCATCTCCGAGCTGCGCTACTACCGCGAGAAGGTCTTCGCCGCCACGGCCTGACGCGGCGCGTCAGCGCACCCGCACGGCGCGCCCGCGCCAGTCCACCGACCCGCCCGTCGCGCGCAGCCAGGCGCTGCGCGCGACCAGTGCGACGAACCACGCCGCGTGCAGCGGCAGGGCGAGTGCCGTCCAGGCGGGGACCGCGCCCACCCGCCGCGCTAGCCACGCCACCTGCACCACGTTCGCGAGCGCGAGCCACGGCGAGGTGACCAGCCCGCCCGCGATCGACGCCACCCACGCCACCGCGCACGCCGTCGGCAGGGCGGGGGCCGCGCCGAGGCCGACCGCCAGGTTCTTGGTCCATCCGCGCCACGCCGCGGCGAGCGACGCCCTCGCGCCGCGAGCGCCAGCGCCCGCGGCGTACATGCGGTACGACGCCTCGCCGTCGCGCGCGACGAAGGACGCGACCGGCCCGTCCCACGCGCGCCCGAGCGCCACGTCCTCGGCCACCGCGCCGCGCACCGCCCCGTGCGCGTGCCCGCCGGGCGCGAGGTAACGCCCACGGTCGACCGCGACGACGGGGCCGAACACGAGGGGCCGCGACGCCCGCCCCGCGAGGCCCGCGCCGGCCGCCATCACCGACACGAGCGAGGGGAGCAGCTGCGCGTGCTCGGCGAGGCCACCCGCCTCGTGGCGCGGCTGCAGCGAGACGAGCGTCTCTGGATCGCGACGCACGCGCACGGCGAGCGCGTCCAGCGCCCGCACCGAGACTCGCGTGTCGGCGTCGACGAAGACGAGCACCTCCCCGCCCGCGCGCGCGGCGCCGACGGCGCACGCGTGCGGCTTGCCCCGCCAGCCGTCCGGGAGGGGGCCCGCCGGCTCGACGCGCACGCCGGCGTCGCCCGCCACCTGCGCCGTCGCATCCGTCGAACCGTCGTCCACGACGAGCAGTTCGTCGCCCGGCGCGAGCGAGGCGGCGAGCGACGGCAGGGTGCGCGCGAGCGAGGCGGCCTCGTCGCGTGCCGGCACGACGACGGTCACCCGAGGCCGGTCGGGACCGCCCGCGTCTCGGGCCGCGGCGGCGCCCTCATCCTTCAGGAGCCGCCGCGGGCGGGCGAGGCCGAGCCAGCCCGCCATCCACCCGACGGCGAAGACGATCGTCTCGCCGAGCGCGGGGAGATCGATGGGCGCCGGCGTCACGCCACCGGCGGGCGCAGCAACGCGACGGCCGCGACCGACGTGCCGTCGACGAGGTGCCGCAGCGCGACGGCACCCGAGCCCGCCAGCGCCGCCGCGTCGTCGGCGAGGATCTCGACCGCGTTTCCGGGGCGCACCTCCCCGTGGTGCTCGAGCGTGACGTGCATCGGCGCGCGCGGGCCGGGGTGCCGCGCGAGCCAGTCCTCGACGGGCTCCCAGTAGGCCGCGTTGTTCATGTGGCCGACGGCGTCCATGTCGGTCGCGCGCACCGACCACGGCACGCGCGTGCCGTGCGAGTCGGCGGGGCGTGGGAGCGCGCGACCCACCTCGAGACGTCCCGAGACCGTGCGACCGGCTGCCGCGGTGGCGAAGCGCGTCGCGAAGTCGTCGGCCAGCCGCGCCGGCCGCATCGACGCGAGGTCCACGTGCACCCACAGCGCGGCCGCCTCCGCCACCGGCTCGTCGCCTCGTCGCACCTGCGTGCGGCGCTCGGCATGGTGCGAACCGACGCCGCCGCACCACGTGTGCAGCGTGAGCTCGTCGAGATAGCGGGGGAACTCCCGTACCCACACCTGGGTGCGGCGCACCACCCAGCCGTGCGGGTCGTCGTAGCGGCCGTCGATGGCGTCGTCGGTCGCCACGTCCTGCAGGTACCGGGCGAGCGCGTCGAGGCGCAGCCGGCCCGAGGTGGTGACGTCGCCGAGACGCACCCTCCGCGACGAGCGGTAGACCCGGCCCGACGCCGGATACGGCACGGGGTCCGCGATCACCCCGAAACCCTAGCCACGCTTGGGTTTCCCAGCCGCGGGTGGTGTCGGCGATGCGGCGCGAAAACGGCTTGCAATCGGGAGCGCCCCATGGTTGCCTGAGCGTCCCATGTCGACGCACGCCGCGCTCCTCGGGCTCCGCGCCTGCACCTGCACCGACGCGCCGCGCGTCGCCGTGCGCCGCTCGAAGCGCACCGCCCCGGCCCTCGGGACGCCACCGACGTAACCACTCCAGACGTCGAGAGCGATCCTGAGGCCGCCGGGGAATTCCCCCGGCGGCCTCGGCGTTTTCGGCGCACCTTCTCCCCTCGGCGGGTCACCCCATCCCGCCGAGGGGAGGCCATCCGACCGACCCACGACCGAAAGGAGCACGAGCCATGGACCGCCTCGACGGACCCGCCGGCGCGCATCATGACGCGGCCGAGACGCCGCGAGTGCCCGTGCGCTACGCGATCGACGACGCCCCCGAGTTCGTGCTCTCGGCGCGTCGCTGCGCCGACGGTCACGGGACGCTCGCGCCGCTGTTCTTCTCCGAGGAGTTCGTCGACGTTGCTCGTGCCAAGGCGATCTGCGCGCGCTGCACGTCGCGTGCCGAGTGCCTCGCCGGCGCGCTCGCGCGCGCGGAGCCGTGGGGCGTGGGGGGCGGCGAGCTCGTGGAGGACGGCCGCGTGCGCGCCGTCACGCGTCCGCGCGGGCGCCCCGCCCGCGCGGGGCGGCCCGTGGTGCTGATCCCCGAGGTGCCCGTGCCGGCCCGCGTGCGCGCGCCGCGTCGTAGCCTGCTCGCGTGCGAGGTCGCCGCATCACGTTGATCGCCGCGCTCGCGCTCGCACTCGCTGCCTGTGGCGGCGCGCGCGACGGCACGGACGCCGATCAGGGCGACGGCGCCGTGCCCGAGTACCGACTCCAGCGGGGGGACGGGCGCATCGCCACCAACGTCGACCTGCGCGGCGGCGAGCTCCCCGACGTCGGGCTCGTCACCAGCACCGGCGTCGCCGTGCGCACCAGCGACCTGCGTGGGCGACCCGTGCTGCTCAACGTCTGGTACTCCACCTGCCAGCCCTGTCGCCGCGAGCTGCCGCTGCTCGCGGATGCGCACCGCGCGCACGGCGCCGCGGTCGACGTGGTGGGGATCAACCCGTACGACGACGCGGCGACCGCGGCGCGATTCGCCGACGAATACGGCGTGGGGTACGACACGTGGTTCGACCGCGACGGGCAGTTCCTGCGCGCCACGGGCATCGCGACCGCCCCGGTGACGCTCGCCGTGGACGCCCGGGGCACCGTGGTGGATCAGGCCGCGGGCGAGCTCGACGCCGAGCGCCTCGCGCGCCTGCTGGCCGCACTGGGCGTGGTGCCGTGAGCGGATCGTTCGCGTACTCGTTCCTCCTCGGAGTGCTCGCGGCGGTGAACCCGTGCGGCTTCGTGCTGCTGCCGGCGTGGCTGCTCGCGTGGATGGGAGGCGAGTCGCGGCGCGCCGACCCGCTCGCGCGCCGGCTCGCGAGGGCGCTCGGCGTGGGCGCGCGGGTGTCCGTGGGGTTCCTCGCCGTGTTCCTCGTCGTCGGGCTCGTCTCACGGCTCGCGACCCAGTGGCTCGAGCGCCAGGCGCGGTGGGCGGCGCTGGCCATCGGCCTCGCGATGGTGGTCGCGGGGCTGCGCATGCTGCGCGGCTGGCGGCCGCGCATCGTGGTGCCCGACGTGGCGGGAGGGCGGCGCGGGCCGGTGCTGTTCGGCGTCGCCTACGCGGTCGCCTCGATCGGCTGCACCATCGGATTCCTCACCACGGCGGTGCTCGGGACGGTGGCGACGGACGGCTTCGCCTCGGGCGTCGCGAGCCTCGCGCTCTACGGCGCGGGGATGTCGCTCGTGGTGGTCGCGCTCACGGTGAGCCTCGCGCTCGCGACGGACGTGCTCGTGCGGGCGCTGCGGCGTCTCTCGCGCGTGCTCGACCCGCTGGCCGGCGCGGCGGTGACGCTCACGGGCGCCTATCTCGCCTGGTACTGGTGGTCGGCCATCTCCGGCCGCGGCAGCGCGGGCGCCGTGCGTCGCGTGGAGTCGGTGCAGACGAGGCTCGTCGGGTGGATCCAGACGCAGGGCGCGTGGCGCGTCGGCGTCGTCGCCGGCACGGTGGTGCTCGTCGCGGCGGTCGTCGCCGCGTATCAGGGTGCGATGCGCTCCCGCCGCCACGAGCCGTCCGCGCGCACGTAGCGCACGCGGTCGTGCAGGCGGCTCGGCCGCCCCTGCCAGAACTCCCACTCGGCCGGCACGAGCCGCCACCCGCCCCAGTGCGGCGGGCGCGGCACGTCGGCGCCCGCGAAGCGTCGCTCGGTCTCGGCGACCATCGTCTACAGCGCCGCGCGGTCGGCGATGACGCGCGACTGCGGCGAGGACCACGCGCCGATCTGCGAGCCCCGAGGGCGCGTGGCGAAGTAGGCGTCCGCCTCGGCGTCCGGCACGCGCTCCACCGCGCCGCGCACGCGGACCTGGCGGTGCCGCGCGTGCCAGGCGAAGGTCGCCGCCGCGGCCGCGCGGGCGGCGAGCTGCGCGGACTTCGCGCTCTCGAGGTGCGTGTAGAAGGCGAGACCGCGCGCGTCGGCCCCCCGCACGAGCACGACCCGGCCGTCGGGGGCGCCGTCGAGACCCACGGTGGAGAGCGTCATCGCGTTGGGCTCGGGCAGGCCGGCCTCGGCGGCCGCGTCGTGCCACCGCCGCCACTCGACCATCGGGTCGGCGTCGACGTCCGTGACGTCGAGCCCCGCAGTCTCGTACTGCGTGCGCCGATCGCGGACGGCGTCGCCCGTCACGGCGCCGGGGCGTCCGTCTCGCGCGGTCACGCCGGGCGACCGGCCGCGGGGCCGATCACCGTGGCGCCGCGCATGTAGCGGTGCAGCGCGGGCGGCACCGCCACCGACCCGTCGGCGCGGCGGTGCTGCTCGAGGATCGCGGCCCACACGCGCGGCACCGCGAGCGCCGACGCATTGAGCGTGTGGGCGATCTCGGTGCCCTTGGCGTCCGGGCGCTTCACGCGGATGTCGGCGCGGCGCGCCTGGTAGTCGGAGAACCAGCTGACGCTGCTCACCTCGAGCCACTGGTCGCAGCCGGGTGCATAGACCTCGACGTCGAAGCTGCGGTGGTGGGACTGGCCGAGGTCGCCCGTGCAGATCTCCAGCACGCGGTGCACGAGGCCCAGCTCGGCGATGGAGGCGACGACCCGCCCGAGCATCTCCTCGAGCATCGCCGGCGCCTGCTCCGCCGTCGTGACCGCGAGGATCTCGACCTTGTCGAACTCGTGGCTGCGCAGCATGCCGCGCGTGTCGCGCCCCGCGGCGCCCGCCTCGCGGCGGTAGCAGGACGTGTGCGCCATGTACCGGCGCGGCAGCGTGTCGACGTGCAGCACCTCGCCGGCGTGCAGCGACGTGAGCGGCACCTCCGCCGTCGGGATGCACCAGAGGTCGTCGCGCTCGACCGCGAAGGCGTCGTCGGCGAACTTGGGCAGCTGCCCGGTGCTCGTGAGCGTCGCCGTCGTGACGAGCGTGGGCGGGCGGATCTCCTCGTAGGCGTCCGCGTTGCGGTCGAGCGCGTACTGACAGAGCGCGCGAGCCAGCGTGGCGCCGAGGCCCCGCTGCATCGTGAACATGGCGCCGCTGATCTTGGACGCGCGCTCGTTGTCGAGGATCCCGAGCTCTGCGCCGGTCTCCCAGTGCGGGACCCGCTGGTGGTCGGCCCACGCCGCCGGCATGCCCACGGGGCCGCGGACCACGCGGTTGTCCGCATCGCTCGCTCCCTCGACGACCTCGGGGTGCGGCACGTTGGGGATGCGCAGCAGCAGGTCGCGCAGGGCGGCCGAGACCTGTTCGTGCTCGTCGCGCAGCGCGGTCTCGGAGTCGCCGAGCGCGCGGCTCTCGGCGGCGAGGGCCGACCCCGCGGCCTCGTCGCCTGCGCGGCGGGCCTCGCCCACCTGCTTGGACAGCGCGTTGACCCGCCCGCGGATCTCGTCGCGCTCGACCGTGATGGCGCGGAGGCGCTCGTCGAGACGTCGCGCGTGGTCGAGGTCGTCGAGCACCGCCGGTGCGGCCCGCCGGGCCATCGCCGCGATGACCTCGTCGGGCCGGCTCCGGAGCTGGCGGACGTCGATCACGGCATGGGGAGGCTAACGCCGCTGCGGCTCCGGCGCGGGCGGGACGCGACCGAACGCGTCGGTGACGTGCTCGTACGTGAGCGCGTCGGGCAGCGCGGCGTCGCCGCGCACGTACGACTGCTCGCGGGAGAACGAGGCGGCGAACCTGCGGAAGAACATGACGCCGACGATCGTCCAGAGGAAGATGCCGCCGCCGACCTTCATCACCGCGCCCGCGAGCTGCTGGTCGATCGTGGCCGAGAGGCCCCACACCCGCACCGGGACGTCGTAGTGGCGGTACACGACGCCCTCGGCGAAGGTGAGCCACCCCGCGGGCACGGTCGGCACGACCGACATGAGGACCAGGTAGATCATCCGACCGCCGTACCCGACGTGCATCGTGCGGTCCGGGCCGCACACGGGCATCCACATGAAGAGCGCGGAGACGACGACGGCGACGTGCAGCGCGTAGTGCAGCGGCGCGTTGGTCACGCTCCGGTTCACGAGCGCGGGGATGTGCGTGATCATGACCACGACGTTGAACGTCAGGCCCGCGGGCACCGGGCGGCCCATCCAGCGCACCGCGCGCGACAGCGCGCCGTCGCCCACGACCGCGCGGAAGAGCCAGTCGGGCGTGGCGAGCAACACGAGGGGCGGCATGAAGTACGAGAGCGCCATGTGCTGGAACATGTGCACCGAGTACAGGTACTCCTCGGAGATGTCGTGGACCGGCCAATCGCTCGCGAGCCACAGGACGAGCACCGCGGCGACGAACGCGCGGCGCTGGCGAGGGGTCGTCGCGCCGCCCGCCGGCGCGAGTCGGGGGCCGAGCGCGCGCACGGCGTAGACCCAGGCGGCGACCACCACGCCGACGAGCACCCAGACCTCGACGTGCGCCTGGAAGCGCCACGGGCTGGCGAGGAGGTCGGCGGACTCGGCGATCATGCCGGGCGGGGGACGAGGGGGCGGATCGTCAGCGCAGGAAGAAGTGCAGCGTCGCGAGGAACGCCACGTACACGCCGACCGCGAGCACCAGCCCCGAGTAGAAGAGGAAGCTGAAGAGCCCGTGGTCGAAGCGCAGGTGCATGAAGTAGCTCACGACCATCACGAACTTGACGAACATCATGATGATGAGCGACGGCAGGAAGAACGGGCCGAAGTCCACGTAGTAGGTCGAGACCTCGAGGGCCGTGATCAGCGCGAGGATCACCGCGATGCGGACGTAGCCCGCGTTGGTCAGCCCGTGCGGCTCGCCGTGCGCCTCGACGGGCGCCTGCGGGGCGTGGGTCGTCTCGGTCGTCACGGCGTCAGACCGGGATCAGGTAGATGAGCGTGAAGATGACGATCCAGACGATGTCGACGAAGTGCCAGTACAGGCCGATCATCTCGACGGTCTCGGCCTTCGATCCGGGCACCCGACTGCGGCGGAAGATGCCGACGAGCGACATGAGCATGATGATCCCGACCGTGACGTGCACGCCGTGGAAGCCGGTGAGCGTGTAGAAACTCGAGGCGAAGAGGCTCGTGCCGAAGCCGAGGCCCTCGTTGTAGAAGGCGGTGAACTCGTAGACCTGGCCGCCGACGAACGTCGCGCCGAGCAGCGCGGTGACGGTGAGCCAGAGGTTGGTGCGGCGATCGTCGGCCGCGTTGGCGGCGCTCACCGCGAGCACCATCGTGAGGGAGCTCATGAGCAGCACGAAGCTGCTCACCGACGTGAAGGGGATGTCGAAGACCTGCGCCGGCGTGGGCCCCTGCCCGACCCGGCCGCGGTAGAGCATGTAGGTCGAGATCAGGCCGCCGAAGAGGAGGCACTCGGACCCGAGGAAGACCCACATCCCCAACTTGACGTTGGACAACCCGGTCGAGGTCGGCGGGTGCGCGGCGCCGTGGGCGGCCCCGTGGAGCGCGGTCTCAGCCATGGGCCACCGCCGGGACGCCGCCCTGCGCGGGCGGGTCCATGTCGGAGTCGGGCGCGGTGCCCGGCTCGAGCGACCAGCCGTAGATGCCGAACAGCAGCACCACGCCGCCGACCACGGCGATCAGGTGCGAGTAGATGAGGCCGGTCGCAATGATCGGCAGTGCCAGTGCCACGACGATCGGCCAGTAGGACGGCGACGGCATGTGGATGTGGGCGTCGCCGCGCGCCTCGAGATCGGCGAGCACCTGCTCGGCCGTCGCGACCTGGCGCATCGTGTGCGTCGCCGGGTCCTCCTCGTACTTGCGGTGGAAGAACTCGTCGAGGTGGGCGACCGTCGGGATCGAGTCGAAGTTGTGCTCCTTCGGCGGGTTGGAGGTCATCCCCTCGAGACTGCGGGCGTTCCACGGGTCGAGCGGCGCCCGCTCGGGACGGCGCGAGGTGACCCAGACGTTGATCAGGAACGTGAGGATGCCGAGGGCGAGGATGAACGAGCCGATCGAGGCGACCAGGTTCCAGAACGCGAGGTTGAAGAATCCCTCGCCCGCGCGGGCCTCCGTCCAGACGTACCTGCGGCGGGGCTGGCCCTGCAGACCGAGGATGTGCCTCGGGCCGAACGTCATGTTCATGCCGATCACCATCAACCAGAAGTTCCACGAGCCGAGGCGCTCGCTCAGCATCTTGCCGAACACCTTGGGCCACCAGTAGTAGAAGCCGGAGAAGAGGCCGAAGATCGCGCCGCCGAACAGCACGTAGTGGAAGTGGGCGACGATGTAGTACGTGTCCGTCTGCTGGGTGTCGGACGGCGCCACCGAGTGCGTCACGCCCGAGAGGCCGCCGATCGTGAAGAGCACGATGAGCCCGATCGCGAACTTCATCGCGGCGGAGAAGACGAGCTTGCCGCCCCACATGGTGAGCGTCCAGTTGATGATCTTGACGCCGGTCGGCACCGCGATCGCCATCGTGGCGACGGAGAAGACCGCGACGGACACCGGGCCGAGGCCGGAGGCGAACATGTGGTGCGCCCACACGCCCCAGCCGACGAAGCCGATCGCCGCGCCGGAGAACACGACGAAGGGGTAGCCGAAGAGCGGCTTGCGACTGAAGACCGGCAGGACCTCGGAGATGATGCCGAACGACGGGAGGATGAGGATGTACACCTCGGGGTGGCCGAAGATCCAGAAGAGGTGCTGCCAGAGCAGCGGGTCGGCGCCGGCGGCGACGTCGAAGAACGTGGCCCCGAAGTTGCGCTGGAACATGAGCAGGAAGAGCGCGACCGTGATGACGGGCATCGCGAACACGAGCAGGAACTGCACGACGAAGATCATCCACGTGAAGATCGGCATCTTGAGCAGCGACATGCCGGGGGCCCGCATGTTGAGCATCGTGACGATCAGGTTGACCGCGCCGGTGAGCGAGGCGATGCCCGTGATCTGGAGGCCGAGGGCCCAGAAGTCGACGCCGTGGCTGGGCGAGAAGATCGGGCCCGAGTTGGGCGCGTACATGAACCAGCCGCCGTCGGCCGCGCCGCCCAGGAACCACGCGGCGTTGAGGAAGATGCCGCCGAAGAGCAGGCACCAGAAGCCGAACGCGTTGATGCGGGGGAACGCCACGTCGCGCGCGCCGATCTGGAGCGGCACGAAGTAGTTGGCGAACGCCGCGGCCATCGGCATCACGAAGAGGAACACCATCGTCGTGGCGTGCATCGTGAACATCTGGTTGTAGAGGTCGGCGTTGAGGACCTTGCCGTTCGGCGCGGCGAGCTGGAGGCGGATCAGCAGGGCCTCGATGCCGCCGACGATGAAGAAGAACATCGCGGTGACGCCGTACATGATCCCGAGCTTCTTGTGGTCCACCGTGAAGACCCAGCTCTTCCAGCCGGTCGCCGTGACCGGGCGGCGTAGGACGCCGTAGGTGCCGGCCGGGGTGGGCAGCGCCGGGCTGCCGGGGAGCGCGGGCACGCCGGTGAGGGGTCGCTCGATGATCGCCATGGGCTGGGTCGTCCTCCTTCGGGGTCTACTGACGCGTCAGCAGGTACGCGACGAGCTTGTCGATGTCGGACTCCGAGAGTCCGAGGTTCGGCATGCCGCGGTACTTGCCGCCCGTCGCGGTGAGCTGGGTCGGGTTGGCGTACATGGGCTTCACGGCCGGCGCGTTGCGGAGCCAGGCGCGCAGGGCGTTCTCGTTGAGGCACTCGGCGCTCACGCCGGCGAGGTAGCGCTCGCCGAAGTCGGCCGACGACGCGCCCCAGACGCGCTCGCGACACTCGGGGGTCAGCAAGTCGAACATCGCGCCGGCGAACGTGTTGCGCGTCATGAGGTGCGTGAGGTTGGGCGCGGCGCCGGACCAGACGTTCTCGTCCGGGGCGGCGATGGCGGGCGTGCCGTCGGCGCGCAGCAGGCCGTTGACCTGGTGGCAGCGGACGCACTGGTTGAGGAAGACGTCCTCGCCGGCCTTGGCGAGCGAGCCGGCCGCGGGCGCGACGTACGCCTCCTGCTGGTTGGCCACCCACGTGGCGAAGTCGGCGTCGCTCAGCGCGACGGCCTCCATGCGCATGTTGGCGTGCGACAGGCCGCAGAACTCGGTGCACTGCCCCGCGTAGATGCCCGGCTCGTCCGCCTCGATGCGCAGGGTGTGCACGCGGCCCGGCACGGCGTCGCGCTTGCCGTTGAGCGCCGGGATCCAGTACGAGTGGATCACGTCGCGGCTGGTCTCGCGCAGCAGCACCTTGGTGCCCGCGGGGATGACGAGCTGACCGGACGTGATGATCGGCTGGGTGATGCCGAACTCCTCCTGCACCGGGTAGTCGTACTCCCACCACCACTGCTGACCCGTCACGTTGATGATGAGCTCGGTGTCGTCGGTCTTGGAGAGCTCGAGCACGGTGCGGAACGTGAAGATGCCGATCACCGTGAGGATCAGGGCGGGGATCACGGTGAGCGTGATCTCGAGCACGGGGTTGCCGTGCGTCTGCGCAGGGATCGGCTGGCCGCGGTCGCGATAGCGCCAGATCGCCCAACCGACCGCGACGACGACGAGCACGCCGACGATGCCCGCGACGGCGAACACCGGCTTCTGCAGGTCGTCGATGATCTTGGCGTTCGGACCCTTGGGCTGCCAGGTGTCCTGCGGCGCGTCGGTCGCGCAGCCCGTGAGCGCCGCGGCGCCGGCGAGCACGAGCCCCCCGGTCGCGGCGCGACGGGCGCGGCTGCGGACGGCACCCATCACCCGCGCGACGCTAGCGACGCACGACGCGGCGGCTCCGACGAGGCGGGTGCGACTCACGGCACCACCAGGGTGATCGCCTGGCCCTCGACGCCCGCGATCGTGAGCGTGTAGGGCGCGTCGGCGGGGGCGGGCGTGCGGATCGTGAGCGTGAGCGCCTGCTCGGCGCCCGGCTCGATGAGCTGCGTGCAGTCCTGGATGATCTCGGTGCTGCCGTCCTCGAAGGTCTTCACGCCGAGGTTGGCCACGAGGCGGCGGTCGGCGTCGTCCTCGGTGCGGAAGATGATCGTCGTCGGGTTGGACCGCGCGATCGTGAGGCTCGACTGCGGGCGGTCCTCGAGGCCGGTGAGGTGCGCGGTGAGCGCGCCCTCGCGCATCTCGACGATGGCGGCCACGCTCGCGCGCAACGACACCGTCCGCTCCGCGTGCTTGTCGAAGTACGTGGACTTCTCGGGGCCGCACTCGGGGTGCAGGTAGTGCCCCTCGTCGCGCGCCTCCTCGAGGTCCGCGCGCAGCCCCGACGTGCCGCCCGCGACGCCCCCGGCGAGCAGGCCGACCGCGCCCGCGGCGACGATCGCCGCGGAGACGGCGCGGCGAGGACCGCGGCCGAGCGCGAACAGTGAGCCGGCGGCGAGGATCAGGGCGCCGAACACGACGAACAGCAGGGCACCCGTGGTCTTGTCGATCGCGAGCATGATGCGGGAGAACAGGAAGATCAGGACGCCGAGCCCGAGGGCCGCCGCGACGGGGAATTCGATGGGGTGCAGCAGGCGTCCGCGGGCCCCGCGGTTGTACTCCGGGTCCGCCGAGGAGCGCTCGCTCCACGCGAGCACCATCCACTCGGCGAGTCCGGCGAGGACGACGACGAGGCCGCCGAGGACGAGCACCGCGTTGGTCACGAGACCGACCGCGGCGAGCACGACGCCCGCGGCCGTCAGCGCGGGCCATGGGGCCGCCGCGGCACCGGTGGTCGCCCGCGCGGCCTCGGATGGCGAGACGTCGCCGTCGCCCGTCGAGGCGGTGAACCACGCGAGGAGCGCCAGCACCGCGACGAGCATGCTGAGCGCGACCCCGGCGAGCGCCAGCTGATCGACGGTGAAGAGCAGCACGAGGAACGACACCCCCGTGAGGGCCGTGAGGCCGAGGAAGTGCTTGGACCCGGTGCGGAACACGGCTACTTCTGCACGTAGACGACGAACCACATCGTCGCGAAGATCGCGGCGAGGGCGTACCAGTGGAGCGCGTGGGCGGCGAGGAGGCCGCGGTCGCCGATCCGACCCGCGAGGGTGCGGAAGAGCGTCGCGAGCGTGACGACGGTGCCGAGCACGATCAGGGTCAGCATCGTGCCGGTCACGGCGTAGAACATCGTCATGTAGGCACCGTCGCGCACGCCGATGCCCATCTGGGTCCACACGGCGAACTGTGCGTTGACGAGCGCGATCTCGACGAGGAGCGCCACCGAGAGCGCGAGCGACGCGTGACGCGAGTCGCCGCGGCGGCCCGCGTACACCGCCCACTGCACCATCACGCACAGCAGGACGAACGTGATCATCATCGTGTTGGTCACGACCTCGGGGACCGCGACGTCGGCGGGCAACCAGTCGCGGATCATGCGCAGCCCGGTGGTGGACTCCCGCAGCGGCGCGTTGGCGCGGAACTGCAGCCAGACCGCGAGCATCGAGCCCATGACCATCGCGGAGGCGCCGGCCACGAGCGAGGCGAGCGCGAGCAGGTGGCGTCGCGGCACGGCGGGCGCGCCGGCGGGCAGTGCGGTGGCGACGCTCACGCGCCCGCCGCCTTGCCCATGCGGCCACCCCATGCGGCACCGACGCCGAGCATGAAGAGCGCGAACAGTGCGTGGCCCGCGCCCGACACCAGGTTGAGCACGCCGACCGCGCCGCCGTCGTCGAAGCCCCCGAGCGAACCGGCCGGCTGGTCGAGCACGCCGACGACGTACATCGGCAGCGCCGCGAGCACGATGGCGAGGAATCCGAGCCCCGCGAGCCGCAGCGTGCGGGGCGCGGCGTCGTCGCCGAGCATCAGCGATCGCATCGCCACGGTCGCGAGCAGTGCGCCGTACGCGACGTACACGAGCGCGCCCTCCTCGAATGCGGTGCCGGCGAGGTCGAGGGCGTCGATGCGCTGCACGGCGCTGCCGAGCAGCCCGGTGAGGACCATGCCGACGGCGAGGAAGGCCGCGACGAAGGCACCGGTCGGCTTCGCCCGCGCGGCCTGCATCGAGCGCAGGGCCACGCCGATCAC
Organism: Ilumatobacteraceae bacterium; assembly: GCA_964228515.1. Taxonomy (GTDB): domain Bacteria; phylum Actinomycetota; class Acidimicrobiia; order Acidimicrobiales; family Ilumatobacteraceae; genus CAXRBC01. Next base: position 3,220 of record CAXRBC010000079.1, on the reverse strand, counting down.
GGCGAGGCAGCCGAGGAGCGGCAGCCCGGAGAAGATCGCCCACGGCAGCACGCCGGCGAGCAGGTCGCGCCCGCCGCCGTCGAGGCGCAGCGCGAAGGTCGACTGCGTGACGGGCTCGAGCATCGCGACGCCGGCGATGCCGATGCCGACCTGCGCGATCCCGCGGCCCACGACGGCGCCGCCCGTCGCGCGGTCCACCGCGTCGACGAGCACGCCGAGGCACGGCAGGGCGAACAGGAAGGTGTGCGGCTGGCTCATCGCCCAGCCGACCCAGCCGGCGATGCCGTCCGTGGCGCCGAAGGCGACGCGCTCATAGGCGAAGTCGACGCCGACGTACACGAGCGAGCCGAGCATCGTGGCGAGCGTCGCGACGAGCGCAGAGGCGGCGACCAGCGACGCCCATGCGAGGCCGCCCACGTCGGCGAGCGCGCGCCCGGGCGCCCGGCCCGCGAGCACCGTCGCCGCGAGCACGACGAGCACGGCGAGCAGTCCGAGCGTCATGACGCCGAGGCCCATGAGGTACAGCTCGACCATCGCGGCGTCGCCGCCGCCGGGGCCGCCGGTGCCCACGATCGACCACGCGACGAGGCCGCTGCCACCGACCCACAGCCAGGCGCCGAGGCTCGCCCCGCGGGGGAATGCGAGCGCCGCGCTCCCGACCTGGCCGGGCACCGCGGCGAGTGCGGCGCTCGTGAGCATGCCGCCGAGCAGGCCGAACGTGAGGGCCACGCGCGCGAGCGCCACGAGCTGCACGTGGGCGCCGGCGTCGACCAGCGCGGCGCCGGCGTCGAGGCGCTCCAGGCCGATCAGCGCGCCGAGCGCGGCGGCGACGAGCGCCCACAGGCCCGCGACTGCGTGCACGAGTCGGGCGATGCCGACGTGGTCGACGGTCACGAAGGGGGCGGCGATCCCCGCCGGAGTCGCGCCGGAGCGCGCGTCGAGGGCCATCGTCACCTCGCCGATGCTAATCGGGGCACGGATTTCGGCCCCGTCTCCCGAGCGTCACGCGCGCGCGGCGCGCGCATTCACCATTGCACGAGACGGGCGCGGCGGTGCCTCGCCGCGCGACGGAGCGTCGGGCGACGCGTCAGGCGACGAGGACGTCGACGGTGAGCGCCGCGAAGAGCAGCGTCACGTAACTGATGGAGAACGAGAACACGCGCATCGACCACTCGTGCGTCGGCCGGCGCGCGAGCATCGCGACCGCGGCGAGGAACACCGCGCCGAGCACGATCGCCGACGTCGCGTAGATCGCGCCGAGGTCCGCCACCTGCACCAACGCGAGCGTGAGTGCGACGAGCACGACCGTGTAGCCCACCATCGTGCGCACGGTGCGAGCCATCGGCGCGACGCTGGGCAGCATCGGCACCCCGGCGGCCCGGTACTCGTCGGCGTGGCGGATCGCGAGGGCCCAGAAGTGCGGCGGCGTCCAGACGAAGATGATCGCGAAGAGCAGCACCGCGGCCCACGAGAGCGAGCCGGCGACCGCGGCCCATCCGACGAGCACCGGCACGGCGCCCGCCGCGCCGCCGATCACGATGTTCTGCGTGCTGGTGCGCTTCAGCCACAGCGTGTAGACGCCGACGTAGAAGGCCATCGCGGAGAGCGCCAGCACGGCCGAGAGCACGTTGGCGCCCCACGCGAGCAGGGCGAAGGCCGCGACCTCGAGCGCGGCGGCGAAGACCAACGCGTCCCGGGGCCGGATCAGCCCGGTCACGAGCGGGCGGCCCGCGGTGCGCGCCATGAGGCGGTCGATGTCGCGGTCGACGTACATGTTGATCGCGTTGGCGCCGCCCGCCGCGAGCGCCCCGCCCACGAGCACCACCGCGGCGAGCGACCACGAGGGCCACTCGCGCCCCGCGAGCACCATCGCGGGGAGCGTGGTGACGAGCAGGAGCTCGATCACGCGCGGCTTGGTGAGGGCGAGGTACCCGCCGAGCACCGTGCGCGGTGCGCGCGCGGACTCGTGTCCGCCGAGCGTGCCGGCGATCCGCGACGGCACGATCGGTCGCACGGCGCGCACCATCGCGTCATCGTACGACAGAATGTGCGCATGTCCGACGTGCGCACCGCGCCGGTGCGCGACCCCGGCGTCGGCGACGCGACCGATGCGGACCGACCGTGGATGGTGATCGTGTGGAACGACCCGATCAACCTGATGTCGTACGTGACCTTCGTGTTCCAGAAGCTCTTCGGCTACAGCCTCGAGAAGGCCACCGAGCTGATGATGGACGTGCACCACAAGGGCCGCGCCGTCGTGTCGCACGGCACGCGCGAGCGCGCGGAGTGGGACGTCTATCGCCTCCACGACCACGGGCTGTGGGCGACGATGGACCGCAGCGACTCGTGACGGCGCCAATCGCGCGCACCCCCGCCGGCACCTACGTCATCGCCCTGCCGGATCACCATCGGGAGGTGCTCGCCTCGTTGCTCGGGCAGCTCCGCGACGCGATCAGCCATGACGCGCAGGGCGACGCGATGCGTCGCCTCTTCCCCGTCGCATACCACGCGGATGCCGAGCGCGACGCGGAGTGGCAGCGGCTGATGCACGGCGAGCTGGTGGCGAGCCGGCTCGCGGCCATCGGCGAGGCGGCCGGGGCGCTCGAGCGGGCCGCGACGCCGGGCGCGGAGCTGACGGAGGACGAGCTCGACGCCCTCGCCCGCAGCGTCAACGCGGTGCGGCTCGTGCTGGGCACGGCGCTCGACGTGACGGAGGACGACGACGGGACGGACGATCTGGACCGTGCGGACGGGACCGACGCGACGGGCGGCGCGACCGGAGGCGCCGACGAGCGTCGCATCCTCTATGCGTTCCTCGGGTGGCTCCTCGAGTGGACCGTGATGGCGCGCGGCACGGGCGACGGTGGGGACGCGGCGGACGCGGTGGGGTCGTGAGGCGTCCTTGGTAGATTCCAAGGGCTCTTCCACGGATTCGTCCGAGCCCCCATCGTCTAGTGGACTAGGACACCACCCTTTCAAGGTGGCGGCACGGGTTCGAATCCCGTTGGGGGTGCAAGGTCAGTCAGCGGATCCCGCGGCTCGCGCCGCGGAGGATGCGAGTCTGGTCCCGTGGTGAAGTTTGGAGTTCACGCCGGCCTGTCAAGCCGGAGGTCGCGGGTTCAAATCCCGTCGGGACCGCCACGCCGAGTGCTCGCACTCGACGAGGTCGGGTAGCTCAGTTGGCAGAGCACGCGCCTGAAAAGCGCGGGGTCACCGGATC
>CAXRBC010000078.1:0-7457 GCA_964228515.1 Ilumatobacteraceae bacterium | reverse complement strand
GGCCGCGAGTGCCGCGGTCTCCGCGCGCAGGATCGTGTCGCCGAGCGTCACGCGGGGCGCGTCCGCGAGCTCGTCGTCGGCAAAGCCGCCCTCCGGGCCGATGGCGATCGCGCGGTGGGCGGCGTCGAGGGGCGCGCCCGCGGGGTCGGCACCGGCGAGCGGTGCGGCGGACGAGGCGAGCGGCGCGGCCCGCGAGGCGGCGAGCGACGCGAGCGGCGCGGCCTCCCGCACCTCCGGCAGTCGCGTGCGACGCGACTGCATGGCCGCCTCGCGCGCCACCCGCCGCAGGCGCTCGACGTGGCGACCGCCGCGCTCGCCCTCCCACCGCACCACTGCGCGAGCCGCGTCGGCGATCGGCACGATCACGTCGATGCCGAGCTCCGTGAGCTTCTGCACCGTCCACTCGGGGCGCTCACCCTTCACCGGTGCGAAGGCCACGAGCAGCGGCCACCGCGGCGCCGGATCGAGCGCGACCTCGCCCGTCGGCGCGAGTGCGCCGTCGCGGGCGATACGGCACGTGCGCCAGGCGCCCGCGCCGTCGGAGACCGTCACGTCGTCGTCCGCGAGGCGCAGGACGCTGCGCGCGTGGTGGGCGTCGGCGTCGGAGAGGGTGGGCGACGAGAGGTCGTCGACGAAGAAGTGTGCGGCGGCGGCGCGGAGGTCGGCGGGGGCCGCGGGGGGCGTCACGTGAACGCCGACTTGATCCGCGAGACGATCCCGCCGTCGGCAGGCGCGACGTCCTCCCCGCGCTCCTTGGCGAGACGCCGCAGCAGCTCCTCCTTGGTCGGCGAGAGCTTCGTCGGCACGACCACCACGATGCGCGCTCGTAGGTCGCCGCGGCCGCGCGAGCGACCGCTCTGGGTCAGCCGCGGCACGCCGCGCCCGCGCAGCGTGAACTCGTGGCCGTGCTGCACGCCCGCCGGCACGACCAGCTGCTCGTCGCCGTCGAGCGTCGGCAGCGTCAGCTCCACGCCGAGCGCCGCCTGTGCGACCGAGATCTCGACGTCGGCGACGAGGTCGTCGTCCTCGCGGCGCCAGCGCTCGTGCTCGGCCACCTCGATGTGGACGTAGAGGTCGCCGGCCTCGCCGCCGCGCGGGCCCTTGGCCCCGCGTCCCGAGAGGCGCATGGTCTGGCCCGACGCGACGCCGGCGGGCACCTGCACGTCGTAGGACTTCTGCTGCTGCACGCGGCCCTCGCCGCGGCAGGCGCGGCACGGCGTGCCGACCGTCTCCCCGGCGCCACCGCAGCGGCCGCACGTCGACGTCGTGACCATCTGGCCGAGGATGCTCTGGCGCACCCGGCGCACCTGGCCCGTGCCCCGGCAGTCGGGGCACGTCGTGGCCGACGTGCCCGGCGCGGCGCCGCTGCCGCCGCAGTCGTCGCACGCGACCGCCGTGCGCACCGCGACCGACGTCGTGCAGCCGAACACCGACTCCTCGAGCGTGATGCGCGCGACCGTCTCGACGTCGGCGCCGCGGGGCGGCCCCGCGGGGCCGCGATTGCCGCCGAACGGCGACCCACCCCCGAAGAACGCGTCGAAGATGTCGCCGATACCGCCCGCGCCGAAGGGATCGCCGCCCCCCGCCGACCCGCCGACGCCCGCCTCGCCGTACTGGTCGTAGCGCGCGCGCTGCTCTGCGTCGCTCAGCACCTCATAGGCGCGCGAGAGCTCCTTGAACTTGTCCTCGGCGCCGGGGTCGTCGGGGTTGGCGTCCGGGTGCAGCTCGCGCGCGCGGCGGCGATACGCCTTCTTGATCTCGTCGGGCGACGCCCCGCGGGACACGCCGAGGATCTCGTAGTAGTCGGACACGGCGGCGTGCGGGGCGGGACTCGGTGGCGGGGCGGGACTGGGTGGTGGGGCGGCGGCGGGGCGGGCTGGCCGTGCGGCGGGCGGGTCAGGAGTCGGCGAGGCGGCGGGCGAGCTGGGACCCCACCACCTCCACCGTCGCGAGCGCGGTCGGATAGTGCATCCGCGTCGGGCCGATCACGCCGACCGTGCCCACGTGCCGGCCGTCCGCCACCACCGGCGAGAGGACCAGCGAGCACGACGCGAGCGGCTCCACGCCGTGCTCGGCGCCGATCGCGACCGACTGGCCGCGCCGCAGCATGTCGCGCACCAGCGTCACCACCACGTACTGCTGCTCGAGCGTGCGCAGCACGTCGCGCACGACCTCGATCGCGTCGAAGGCCTCCGTGAGCCGCGACGTGCCATCGACGAAGTAGGTCTCCGCCCCCGGCGCCTCGCGCAGTGCGCCCATGGCCTGCTCGGCGACGCGCGCGATCGTGTCGGTCAATGCGCCCGGCGCCGCGGCGCGCTGCGACGCCGACGACCCCGCCGCGGCGCGCGTGGCGCCCACGAGGGTGGACGAGAGGTGCGCCGCGGCGCGGGCGAGCTCGTCGTCGGTCACGTCGTCGGCGACCTCGATCGTGGCGTTCTCCACCGCACCCGTCGAGAGCACGACGACGACGGCGACGTGCGAGCCCGCGAGGCGCACCAGCTGCACGGACCGCACGAGCACCGTGCCGGCGCCGGGGCCGAGCACGACCGAGGCGTAGTTGGTGAGCTGGGCGAGGAGCGTGGAGGTGCGGTGCAGCGTCTCCTCGAGGCGGCCGTGCGCCGACTCGAAGAACTGCCCGACCTTGGTCTCGAGCGAGCGCGGGAGCACGGCGCCGGAGCGGGGCTCGCCCGACTCGTCGTGCTGCAGCTGGTCGACGTAGAAGCGGTAGCCGCGGTCGGTGGGGATGCGGCCCGCCGAGGTGTGGGGCTGCATCAGGTAGCCGTCGCGCTCGAGGGCGGCCATCTCGTTGCGGATCGTGGCGGACGAGACCTTGGAGGCGCCCACCCGGGCGAGGGCGTCGGTCAGGTGGGAGGACCCGACGGGCTCGCCGCGGGAGATGTACTCCTCGACGACGGCTCGCAGGATCGCGGACTTGCGCTCGTCGAGCATGCCTTCGCCCGAGTGTACCCGTCGACTCACTTGCCGGTCACGCGCTTGTAGCGCGCGAGTGCCTCGACGCGCTCTGTGGCGTGGTCGACCATCGGCGCCGGATAGCCGATCGCGTCGCCGAGCTCGGGCACCCACTCGCGCCGATAGGCGCCGTCGGGGTCGAACTTCTCGGCCTGCATGTCGGGATTGAACACCCGGAAGTACGGCGCCGCATCGGTGCCCGTGCCCGCCGTCCACTGCCACCCGTGGTTGTTGGACGCGATGTCACCGTCGACGAGGTGGCGCATGAAGTGGCGCGCGCCCCACTGCCAGGGCAGGTGGAGGTCCTTCACGAGGAAGGAGGCGACGATCATGCGCACGCGGTTGTGCATCCAGCCCGTCGCGCGCAGCTCGCGCATGCCGGCGTCGACGATGGGGAACCCCGTGCGCCCCTCGCACCACGTCGCGAAGCGTGCTTCGGCGCGCGCGTCGGTGTCGAGCGGGAGTGCATCCATCTTCGACTGCAGGTTGCGCCACGCCGTGTGCGGCTGGTGGAAGAGCACGTCGGCGTAGAACTCGCGCCAGCAGAGCTCGCTGCGGTAGTGGTCGTGGTGCTTGTCGGGGCGAAGCTCGGCGAGCAACTGGCGCGGGTGCACGACGCCGAAGCGCAGGTACGGCGACATGCGACTGCAGCCGTCGAGGTCCGGGCGATTGCGGTCGTCGCGGTAGCGCGAGAGTGCGTCGTCGGCGAAGGTCTCCCAGCGCGCCCACGCGCCCCGCTCCCCCGCGGGCGGGAGCGACGCATCGACGGGCGGGTCCGCGGGGATCGGCTCGGTCGGCACGTCGGGCGCGCCGCGCAGCCGCAGGGAGGGGCCCGACGGCGCGTCGATCGGGGCGGCCCAGCCGTGGGCGAGCCAGACCTTGGAGAACGGGGTGAAGACCAGGTACTGCGTGCCGTTGTCCTTGCGCACCGTGCCCGGGTCGACCGCGTACGGGGAGCCGACGTGACGGAGCGTGGCGCCGGCGTCGCGGAGCGCGTCGGCCACCCCGCGGTCGCGCGCCATGCCGTACGGCGCGAAGTCCCCCGCCGCGAAGACGCTCGTCGCGCCGACCTCGCGCGCGACCGCGGGGACGACCGCCACGGGGTCGCCCGTGCGCACCACGAGCGCGCCGCCGAGCGACGCGTCGAGCTCGCGCAGGCAGCGGAACATGAACGCGAGCCGCGGCGCGCCCGCACGCCGCAGGACGAGCGGGTCGAGCACGACGAGCGGTGTGACCGTGCCCTCGGCGAGCGCCGCGGCGAGCGCCGGATTGTCGGCCAGGCGCTGGTCGCGCCGGAACCACATGACGGCGCTCATGGCCGGGTGCGGGCCGCGGGGCTCCCGCGCGGGCGGGCCGCGGGGCTCACGCGCGGGCGGGCCGCGGGACCGCCGCTCCTACTTCCACATCCATGCGGCCGCGAGTGCACTCGCCAATGCAACCACACCCCCGTAGGCCACCGACCATTCGACCGACACGAAATCGGCCACGAGGCCCGTGATCGGCCCGCCGATCGGCGTGGAGCCGAGGAAGGCGACCGCGGTGAGCGCGAGGAGCCGCCCGCGCATGTCGGGAGGGGACTCCTGCTGCGTGATCGCGTTGCCCGACGCGATCATGGCCGAGCCGCAGAAGCCGACGGGGACCGCGACGAGGAGCCCGACCACGACACCGGGAGAGAACGCAAGCCCGATGCTCGCGAGACCGAGGCCGCCGATGTTGCCGATGAACCAGCGCATCGGCACGACACGGTGGCGCGCCGTCGAGAGCGACCCGAGGATCGAGCCGAATCCGGTGGCCGTGAGCACCCAGCCGAAGGCCCACGGGGCGCCCCATCGCACGTCGGCGACCTTGGGCATCGCGACGCCGTAGTTGAACGCGAAGGTGCTCACGAGCACGTACGCGGTGAACATGGTGAGCAGGCGCGGGTTGTGCCGCACGAAGGCGAAGACCTCGCGCACCGGCGAGCCGCCCGAGGGGCGCTGGACCGTGGGCTGCAGCTCGGCCCGCCGGATCGTGAGGAGGCCGCCGAGCATGGCGGCGAACGAGACGCCGTTGATCACGAAGAGCCAGCCGGGGCCGGTCGAGCCGATGAGCGCGGCGGTCACCGCGGCGCCGACCATGCGCGAGCCGGTCATGACCGTGGTGTTGAGCGCCATCGCGTTGGGCACGTCGTGCGAGGGGACGAGCTCGGTGACGAATCCGCGGCGCGCGGGATTGTCGAACGCGCCGATGATGCCGACCGCGAGCGAGAGCGCGTACACGGCGGGCACGCTCACCGCGTCGGTGAGCACGAGGGTGCCGAGGGTGAGTGCCTGGAGCGCGAGGAGTGACTGCGTGACGAGCGTGATGCGCAGGCGGTCGTGGCGGTCGGCGATCGCCCCGCACCACGTGCCGAGCAGGAGCATCGGGAGGAACTGGAACGCGACGTTGAAGCCGAGGTCCGCGGCGTTGCCCGTGAGGTCGTAGAGGAGGTACGAGACGCCCGTGAGCTGGAGCCAGGAGCCGACGTTGGAGACGAGGAGGCCGAGGAAGAAGACGCGGGCGTTGCGGTGGCGCAGCGAGCGGAAGACGCCGCCGGTCCGCGGGGCGGCCGCCCCGGCCGGCGGGGCGGCGTCAGGCATCGAGCTTGAGCGCCGAGATGAAGACGTCGCCGGGCACCTCGACGCGCCCGATGGCCTTCATCTTCTTCTTGCCCTCCTTCTGCTTCTCGAGGAGCTTGCGCTTGCGCGAGATGTCGCCGCCGTAGCACTTGGCGAGCACGTCCTTGCGCTTCGCGCGCACGGTCTCGCGGGCGATGATCTTGCCACCGATCGCCGCCTGGATCGGCACGTCGAACATCTGGCGCGGGATGAGCTCGCGGAGCTTCTCGCACATGCGGCGCCCGTAGTCGTACGCCTTGTCGCGGTGGACGATCGTGGAGAATGCGTCGGCCGGCTGCGCGTTGAGCAGGATGTCGACGCGCACGAGGTCGGACTCGCGGTAGCCCGAGAGCTCGTAGTCGAGGCTCGCGTAGCCCTGGCTGCGGCTCTTCAACTGGTCGAAGAAGTCGATCACCACCTCGGCGAGCGGGATCTCGTAGTGCAGCTCGACGCGCTCGGGCGAGAGGTACTCGAGCTTGGCCAGCTCGCCGCGGCGCGTCTGGCAGAGGTCCATGAGCGGGCCCGTGTAGTCCTTGGGCGTGATGATGTTGACCCTGAAGTACGGCTCGTCGACGTGGTCGATGCTGACCATCGGCGGCAGGTCGTTGGGGTTGTCCACCACCACGACCTCGCCGTCGGTGCGCGTGACGCGGTACTCCACGGACGGCGCGGTGGCGATGAGCGCGAGGTTGAACTCGCGCTCGAGGCGCTCCTTGACGATCTCCATGTGGAGCAGGCCGAGGAAGCCGCAGCGGAAGCCGAAGCCGAGCGCGCCCGACGACTCGGGCAGGTACGAGATGGAGGCGTCGTTGAGCTTGAGCTTCTCGAGGCTCTCGCGGAGCGTCTCGAAGTCGCCGGCGTCGATCGGGAAGAGGCCGCAGAAGACCATCGGCTTGGGGTCGCGGTAGCCCTCGAGCGCCGCCGACGCGGGGCGCGACTCGTGCGTCACGGTCTCGCCGCTGCGGGCCTCGCCCACGTCCTTGATGCCCGCGATGAGGTAGCCGACCTCCCCCGGGCCGAGCTCGGGCACGGGCGTGGGAGCGGGGCTGCGCACGCCGACCTCGAGCGCGTCGTAGACGGCGGCGGCCTGCATGAAGCGGAGCTTGTCGTTGGTCGAGAGGCGGCCGTGCATGACGCGCACGCTCGAGACCACGCCGCGGTACTGGTCGTACTGACTGTCGAAGATGAGGGCCTGGAGCGGGGCGTCGGGGTCGCCCTTCGGCGCCGGGATGCGCGCGACGATCGCATCGAGGAGCTCGGGCACGCCCTCGCCCGTCTTGGCCGAGATGCGCAGGATGTCCTCGGCGGGGATGCCGAGGACCTTCTCGATCTCCATCGCGTAGCGGTCGGGGTCGGCGGCGGGGAGGTCGATCTTGTTGAGCGCGGCGACGATCTCGAGGTCGTTCTCGAGGGCCAGGTAGCAGTTGGCCAGCGTCTGGGCCTCGATGCCCTGGGCGGCGTCCACGACGAGCACGACACCCTCGCAGGCGGCGAGCGAGCGGCTCACCTCGTAGCCGAAGTCGACGTGGCCCGGGGTGTCGATGAGGTGGAGGACCGAGTCCTTCCAGTGGACCCTGACGTTCTGGGCCTTGATCGTGAGGCCGCGCTCGCGCTCGAGGTCCACGCTGTCCAGGTACTGGGCCCGCATGTCGCGGGCGTCCACCGCCTTGGTGAGCTCGAGGATGCGGTCCGAAAGGGTCGACTTGCCGTGGTCGATGGGGGCGATGATCGAGAAATTGCGGATCCGCGACAGTTCCATGTGGGGCACGGCAAGGCTACCCGCGGGCTTTCGGGCGGTTCGGGCGCAGCGACCGTTAGAATGAGCGAGCCATGGCGAACATCAAGAGTCAG
>CAXRBC010000077.1:0-10239 GCA_964228515.1 Ilumatobacteraceae bacterium | reverse complement strand
CGGCGGCGGACGTGGCGGGCGGCGCGCCGACGAGGGAGCTCGGCGCTGTGCGCGGCGCCGCGCGGCGCGGCGCGGGCGTGCTCTGGCTCCGCGTGCTCGGCGACGGCGCACCGAGGCTGCGCGAGGCGAGGTGGACGACCGACGCGCCGGGCCGCGAGGTGCGTCTCGCGCTGTCGATCACGACCTTCAAGCGCGAGGACTACGTGCTCCCGACGATCCGCCGGGTGCTCGCCTTGATCGCCGCGGAGCCGTCGCTGCGCGACACGACGCGAGTGACCGTGGTCGACAACGCGCGCTCGTTGCGCGTCGACGCCCCCGCCGGTGCGCCGCTCGAGGTCGTCCCCAACCCCAACCTGGGGGGTGCCGGAGGATTCGCCCGCGGCCTGATGCACGCCCGCGAGCGCGGGTGGGCGACCCACGTCGTCTTCATGGACGACGACATCTCCCTCGAGCCGGAGGCGCTCGTGCGCACCACGGCCCTCCTGCGCCACGCGCGCGACCCGCGGCTCTGCGTGCACGGGGCGATGCTGAGCGAGGAGCGCCGCTGGATGCAGTTCGAGGCCGGGAGCCGCTACCGCTGGCGGTCGCTGTACCCGCTGCGCGCCATCGGCCGGGAGGACGACCTGCGCGAGCGTCGGCTCGCCGTGCGCGACGCGCGCGAGCGGCGCTTCGCCTACACGGCGTGGTGGTTCACCGCGTTCCCGGTCTGGCTCACGCGCGACTACCCGCTGCCGGTGTTCGTGCGGGGCGACGACGTGGGGTTCGGCCTGATGCACACCGGACGCCACACCGTCACGCTCAACGGCGTGGTCGTCTGGCACGCGGACTTCGGGCTCAAGAACAACCCGTCGTCGCTGCTCTACGAGAAGCGCAACTTCGCGATCATCGACACCCTCGTCTTCGGCCGGCACCGGTGGTGGCACCTGGCCCGGCGCTTCGTCGCGCTCTCGTTCCGCAACCTCTTCTCGTTCCGCTACGCGAGCACCGAGTACATGATCCGCGGCATGCGCGCCTACCTCGCGGGGCCCGCGCACCTCGCGGGCCTGGACCACGGCGCCTTCCACGACGAGATCCGGGTGGTACCCGAGGAGCGCCCCGCGGCCCTCGACGCGGCGCTCGCCGCCGTGCCGCGCTCGCGGCCGCGGCCCAAGGCGCTGCGACTCCTCGGGTTCCTCCTCGCGGTGCCGCTCCTCGGCGGATACGCGCTCCCGCGGGCACTGCGGTCGCGCCGGCTGCGCACCGCGCCCATCGACTCGCGGGCGGTCGGCCTCGCCGTGCGCCACGACCGGATCCTGTACCGCCACGACCGCCTCGACGAGGGCTTCGTCTGCGAGCGGGATCGCCGGCGCTTCTTCCTGCTGCTCGTGGAGGTCGTACGCGTCGTGCGGGACCTGGCGCTGCAGTCCCGCCGCGTGCGACGCGAGTGGCGCGAGGCGTACCCGGCGCTGGTGAGTGCCGACGCCTGGCGTCGGCGATTCGCCGCCGCCCAGGTACCCGCCGCCTAGGTACCCGCGACCGCCCGGCGGTTCAGCCCGCGGCGGCCGAGGCCGCGAGCAGCGCGAGCCACGTCGTGCGGTCGAGTTCGCCCGTCTGCCGCAGGCCGACGACCTTCTGGAATCGCCGCACCTGCTTGGCCGTCCCCGACCCGTAGACGCCGTCGGCGGCCATGCGCACCTTGAGCACGCGCGCGAGCGCCGTCTGCGCGGTCGCGACCGTCGCGTGGCGCGCGCCGGCGCGCAGCGAGAACGCCGCGGGATCGATGCCCAGCCGTGCGAGCACCGCCTCGTCGGCCACGCCGTCGACCGGCAGGCCCTGCGTCTCCTCGTAGCGCGTGATCGCGCGCACCGTGCCCTTGCCGAGCACGCCGTCGGTCGCGATCCGCTCGCGCTTGCGCAGCCCGAGCGCCGCGTTGAGCGCCTGCTGCAGCGTCGCGACCGGGGCGCCGCGGTCGCCCTGCACGAGCGGCACCGCGAGCGGCACGACGTCGGCGGCGCCCGCGGTGATGGTGCCCGCGTCTCGCAGGGCGTCGAGCTCGCGCCGCAGGAAGAGGGCGAACTCGGCGCGGCCCGTGGTCGTGAGGTGCACGTCGTCGCGGAACCACCGGTCGCGCTCCGGCCCGGCGCTCGCCGAGTTCCAGTCCAGGACGGTGACGTTGGGGTACGTGACGGCGGCGGCGGCGAGCGCGGCGTTGGCCACGTCGTAGCCGGCGGAGCCCCGGCGGGTCGAGAGGTTGACGAACACGATGCGCCGCACGCTGCGCGCGTTCATCGCGTTCACCACCTGCGTCACGTCGCCCGCGATCGTGGCGGGATCGTCGTTGTAGCCGAGCTGGACGATCGCGACGGAGGGGAACGAGTCGGCAGAGAGCGAGTTGACCACGCCGAGCGCGTCGGGCTGGCCCTTGTCGGGCGCGACGCAGGCGGCGCCGACCATGCAGCGGTTGGAGAGCGCCTGGAAGTTGACGGACGGGTACGCGGGGGAGACGACTGCGCCGAACTCCGCGGCGATGGACTCGCCGACGGAGTCGCCGATGAACAGCATCGAGCCGACGGGCGCGGCCTCGAGGGGCGCGCCGTAGACCGCTGTCGCGCCGTACCACGGCGCCGGGAGGTCGAAGGCCGTGCGGAAGTCCCAGCCGGACATCGAGACGGCACCGGTGGTGCCCGAGATCGTCACCTGCGTGGTGTAGCCACCGAAGTCGCCGCCCTGACCGTCGTGCGACGTCGTGATGGCGGCGAGGGCGCCGATCTGCGGGTACTTGGCCGCGACCACGGCGGAGGGCAGCACGCGCGTCCACACCATCAGCGCGGAGTTGGCGGCGAGGTCGCCCTCGTCGGCCTGTGCGGGGAATGCGCCGCCGGCGGTGCGCCCGCCGTTGGACGAGGAGAACTCGGTGCGCACGACGGGCCCGCCGCCACCGGCGGCGCGGATCACGACGCCACTGGTCTCTGCCACGGCGCGGTCGGTGTTGGGGTGCTCGAGCGTCGCCGGAGCACCGCCGATCGAGGTGCGCAGCGCGGCGCCGCCGTAGACCTGGCAGTCCTGGGAGTCGCAGGTGCGGGCGAGGCCGGCGTAGCGGTTCTCCGTCGCGGCGTACGACCGCGCCGCCACGGCCTGGGCGCGCAGTGCGTGCATGCCCGCGCCGCCCGCCGCGTCGCCCCAGGTGGCGGGGGACTCGCGCGGCACGACGCCGCGCAGGTAGTCGTCCATCCGCACGAGGTTGATCGTGCGATTCTCGTTGCGCGCGTTGTTGGTCGCGCGCACGACGCCGCGGTAGTACCGCACGTTGTGTCCGCCCGCGCGGGGCTCGCACAACCCGACGGCCGCGGTCGCCGCCGCGGCCGGGTCGAGGCTGCCGTCGGTCACGAACGACGCTCCCTCGGCGAACTCGCCGACGACCGTCCAGCCCGCGCTGCCGAGGTCGGCGCCCTCCGCGGGACAGGCGCGCGAGCCGGAGCCCCAGACGACGTAGACGCGCTGCGCGCCGGGCTTCTCCCTCGCGACCATCGAGGCCCAGCGTCGGCCCTGGTCGGGGTCCTCGAGCAGGCGCAGCGACCCGTCGTCGGCGACGACCGCGGTCTGGCGCGCGTAGATGCCGACCCGCTTGGCGTCCTGCGCGGTGAGCACGACGCTGATCTCCTGGTTGGGTGCGTCGAGGACGCCGCGGGCGTTGCCCGTCGCGCCGCCGTAGTAGAAGTCGACGATCTGCTCCCAGCCCCAGCCGCGCTGGGTCGCCCAGCCGTACGCCCCGTACTGGCTGAGGCCTCGTCCGTGGCCGAAGCCGCGACCGTTGATCACGACGCCGCCGGGGAGCCGCCCCTCGTCTGCACGGGCGACCGACGCGGGACCGAGCAACGCCACGGCGGTGGCAGCGGCGACGAGCGCCGACGAGATGCGCCGAAGGGGGCTGTTCATCCGGTGGGGGTGAGGGGGCACGGCCGAGGAGGATCTCCTTCGCCCGCGGCCCCAGTCTACGCGGCGCGCGCAGGCGCGCCGCGGCACGTCATGTGGCGAGCGTCTCGCGCTGCTGGATCGCGACGCCGAGGAGCACGAGCACGATGCCGATCGCGTCGATCGACGACGGCGTCTGGTCGAGGAACGCGAGGCCGAACACCGCGGCGGTCACCGGCAGCAGCGCGAGCAGCAGCGAGAAGCGCCGCACCGGGATGCGCCGAAGGGTGTACTGGTCGATGCCGTAGCCCACGACGTTGGACAGCACGCCGACGAGGACGCACAGCCCGAGCAGGCGCGGCGCGGTGAGCACCGCGGGCGCGTCGACGAGACCGAACGGCGCGATGGCGACGGCGCCGATGGCGAGGCCCACGCCTAGGCCGGCCGCGCCGTCCGTGACCCGGGCGACCCGCGAGCCGAGGACGATGTAGAGCGCCCACATCGCCGAGGCGAGGAAGATGTACACGAGCCCCAGGGGCTCGCGGTCGATCTCGACGCCCGTGAGCACGATCACGCCCGCGACCGCGGCGAGGAGCGCGACCGTGTTGCGCGCGTTGCGCGTGCGCAGCGCGGCGACGAGGATCGGCCCGATGAATTCGATGGCGACCCCCTTGCCCAGGTCGAGGCGCTCGATGGCGAGATAGAAGGTCAGGTTCATCAGCGCGGTGGCGACGCCGAAGGCCGCGGCGGCCGCCAGATGGGCGCGCGACCATCGGCCGCCGCGGCGGAGCGATCCCCACGAGAGCGCGAGCAGCACCGCCGCCGCCCCGATGACGCGGAACCAGGCGACGGTCGCGGGCGCGGCCTCGTCGAAGATCGACACCGCGACGACCGCGCCCGCGTATTGCCCCGTGGCCGAGACGAGGAAGAGCGCCTCGGGCGGCGCCGCCCCGAGCGCGCGCGTGAGGGGACCGCGCCCCGATCCGGGGGCCTCGGGTGTGTCGTGCAGCGAGGTCAGTCGAACAGGTCGGGATCGGTGCGGCAGATCTCCTGCCACAGCGGCTGGAAGTGCAGCCAGCCGGCGACGTGGGAGCCCGCGATGTCGCGCGTCGCCGTCGCCATGTCGTGCGGGATCGAGATCGGGTCGCCCGCCGCCTCGGCGAGCAGTTGGGCCTGGCACGAGCGCTCCATGGTGATGAACCAGAAAGCCGCCGCGTCGACCGTCGGGCCGACGGTGAAGTGGCCGTGGTTCTGGTGGATCGCGGCCTTGCCCGAGGGGAACTTGGAGGCGATCTCGCGCGCCGCCTCGAGCTCGAAGACGACCTTGCCGCCCTGCTCGCGGATCACCACGTGATCCTCGTAGAAGTAGCACGCGTCCTGCGTGATCGGCTCGAGCGGGCGCCCGAGCGACGACCACGCCTTGCCGTGCGTCGCGTGCGCGTGGGCGGCCGACACCACGTCCGGGCGCGCCTCGTGGAGGGCCGAGTGGATGCAGAACGCCGCGCGGTTGACCGGCTCGGATCCGTACACGACGTGGCCGTCATGGTCGACGAGGATCAGGTCGCTCACGCGCATGTGGCGGAAGCTCTTTGTGAACGGATTGACCCAGAAGAGCTCGGGGTACTCGGGGTCTCGCACCGTGATGTGACCGGCGACGCCCTCCCCGAAGCCGAGCCTCCCGAAGATGCGCAGGGCGCCGGCGAGCTTGCGCTTGCGCTCGAGCCGCTCCTCCTCGACCGTCGCGAAGGTCGGCATCGAGATCTGACGCACGTCCTTGGGCGAGAGCTCGACGCCGTCGATGCGGCCGACGCGCGCGTCGGGGCGGTCGAGGATGGCCACGAGGGCAGTGTACGCCGCGACGCGCGCGGGGCCGTGCGCGTCCCGCGGGTCAGTGCGTGGCGAGGAGCGCCGAGTTGACGATCTGGTCCGGCAGCAGGTCGAAGGTGCCGTAGAGCTCGGCGATCGAGCCGGACTGGCCGAATTCGTCGACGCCGACGGGCACGACGCGCTGGCCGTACACCGATCCGAGCCAGGCGAGTGCGTGGCTCGCCGCGTCGTGCACGGTCACGATCGGCAGCGCGCGCTCGTGCGGCGCGACGAGCGTGCCGACGTGCCCGAGCCCCGTCGCGGGCGTGGCCGCGCGCGCCGCAGCGCGCAGCGCGCCGCGCCATCCGCGGTAGACGCGATCGGGCGAGCAGAGATCGATCACGACCGCGCCGACGCCCTCGGACTCGAGTGCGGCCGCCGCGGCGAGCGCCTCGGGCACGACCGCGCCCGTCGCCACGATCAGCACGTCCGCGGCACCACGGGGCTCGCGCAGTCGGTAGCCACCGGCGATCGCATCGGCCCGCACCGCCTCCTCGCCCCGCGCGGCGACGAGGGCCTCGAGCGGCGACTGGTCCACGGGTCGCGTGGAGAGCCGTAGGTACAGCGAGTCGCCGTCGGGCGCGCCGAGGCGTGCGAGACCGTCGCACAACAGCCAGTCGAGGGTGCGCGCGTGGCACGGCTCGGCGTAGGTGATGCCGGGCAGCTCGAGGCCGATCGATGCGGTGACGGTGCTCTGGTGGGCGCCGCCCTCGGGTGCGAGGGTGACGCCCGACGGCGTGCCGACGACGACGAACCGTGCGCCGTTGTAGAGCGCGTAGATCAGTGCGTCGAGCCCGCGGCAGACGAACGGGTCGTACACGGTGCCGATCGGCAGGAGATGCTCGCCGTGGAGCTCGTGGCCGAGCCCGAGCGCGTGGAGGGTGAGGAAGAGGTTCATCTCGCTGATGCCGAGCTCGACGTGGCGGCCCTCGGGGCCCTCCTTCCACTTGAGCAGGCGGTCGTCGCCGAGGAAGTCGGGCTGGGCCTCGGGGTTGAAGACGCCGAACTTGTTGATCCAGCCGCCGAGATTGGTGCTCACGCTCACGTCCGGGGACGTGGTGACGAGCCGCGCGGCCACGTCGGGATGCGCGGCGAACCCGGTGAGCAGTCGGCCGAACGCCTCCTGCGTCGAGACGGGCTTGGCGCCGACCGCGAGCCCGACCTGCGCGGGCACCGCGAGGGTCGGGCGGGCGGGGACCGGGCGGTTGTTGACGTCGCCGCCGACCGCGCGGCACACGCGGTCCTCGTCGCTGTCGGGCGTGAAGCGGTCCCACTCCGTCTCGGGGGTGAGACCGCAGCGCGCACGCAGCTCGTCGATCTGCGTGCCCGAGAGCAGGGCCGCGTGGTTGAGCGGGTCCCCGGCGATCGGCAGGCCCCAGCCCTTCACCGTGTAGGCGAACACGACGCTCGGTCGGTCGGTCACGAGGTCGCACTCGCGGTATGCGTCCAGCAGGAGGCCGATGTCGTGGCCTCCGAGGTTCTGCACCAGCGGGGCGACCTCGTCCTCGGGGAGCTTGGAGATCGTGGTCTTGACCGTCTTCGGCGCGCCCTCGAGGAAGGCCTCGCGCAGGTCCTCGCCGCGCAGCGCGAAGAGGCTCTGGTAGCGCTCGTTGGACATGTCGTCGATCCAGCCGCGCAGCGACGTGCCGCCGGGGCGCTCGAAGGCGGCCTGGAGCCGGTGGCCGTACTTGGCCTCGACGACGTGCCACCCGGCGTCGGCGAAGAACTCCTGCAACTTGCGGATCTTCATGCCGGGCACCACGCGGTCGAGGCTCTGGCGGTTGGCGTCGACGACCCACATCACGTTGCCGAGGCCCTGCAGCGCGGGGTCGGCGATCGCCTCCCAGACGTTGCCCTCGTCGAGCTCGGCGTCGCCGACCGTCGCGATGAATCTCGCCGACGGTCGCGCACCGAAGTGCGCGTCGACGTAGCGGCGCGCCATCGAGGCGAAGAGCGGCGCGACCGCGCCGAGGCCGACCGAGCCGGTGCTGAAGTCGGCGACGTCGGGGTCCTTGGTGCGGCTCGGGTACGACTGGAGTCCGCCGAGGCTGCGCAGCCGGGTGAGGTACGAGCGCTCGAGCTCGCCCGTGAGGTACTTGATGGCGTGGAAGATCGGCGAGGCGTGCGGCTTGACCGCGACCTTGTCGTCGCCGTTGAGGTGGCCGAACCACAGCGAGGTCATGATCCCGACGACGCTCGCGCTCGAGGCCATGTGGCCGCCGACCTTGACCTGGTACTCCGCGTCGCGGCCGCCGGGCGCGAGCGCGGGGGGTCGCTCGCGGTTGGCGTGGTCGACCATGCGCACCGCGAGCCAGAGCACGCGCTGCTGGATGCGCTCGAGGACCTCGATGTCGGCGAGCTGCTCGCGGCGCGTGGTCGGCGTCGGCACGCCGGTCAGTCTGACACGCCTCGCCGTCGCGCGCGGCGGCGCGCCGTCGGTCGCGGCAGGTACCGTGGCCCGCATGCCGGGGTCGGGCGCGCCGCGCGAACTGCGCCCGTCGACCATCGCGGCGCCCGCCGCCGCGTACGCGCACGGCGTCGTGGTGCCCGCGGGGTGCGACCTGGCGTGGACCTCGGGCGTGGTGCCGACGCGCGCCGACGGCTCGGTGCCCACCGACGTGGCGTCGCAGGCCGACGTGGTGTGGGCCAACGTCGCGGCGATCCTCGCGGACGCGGGGATGTCGCTCGCCGACGCGGTCTCGGTGACGACCTACGTGGTCGCGCCCTCCGATCCCGCGGCGCTCCGCGCGAGGCTCGACGCGGTGATGGCGCGGCGCGACGCCGCACTCGGCGGCCACCGCGCCGCGTCGACGCTCGTCACCGTGCCCGCGCTCGCGCGGCCCGAGTGGCTCGTCGAGATCGCGGTCGTCGCGGCCCGGCCGGCGAGCCGCTCGTAGCCTGACGCCCATGGCCGGCGACGGCGCCCCCGTGCGGCGCACCGACTCGGGCATCGAGATCGCGCCGCGCTACGACGCGACGTCGCTCGCGGGATGGTCGCCCGACGAGCGGCTCGGCGCGCCCGGCGCGCCGCCGTACACGCGCGGGATCTACCCGACGATGCACCGCGACCGACCCTGGACGATGCGGCAGTACGCGGGTTTCGGCACCGCGGCGGACACCAACGCGCGCTTCAAGTTCCTCCTCGAGGCGGGGCAGACGGGTCTCTCGTGCGCCTTCGACCTGCCGACGCAGATGGGCTACGACAGCGACCACCCGCGCGCCGTCGGCGAGGTGGGCAAGGTCGGCGTGGCCATCGATTCGATCGAGGACATGCGGGTCCTGCTCGCCGACCTGCCGCTCGACCGGGTCACGACGTCGATGACCATCAACTCGACGGCGGCCGTGCTGCTACTGCTGTACCAGCTCGTCGCGGAGGAGCGGGGCATCGACCCGGCGCGCATCAGCGGCACGATCCAGAACGACCTGCTCAAGGAGTACGTGGCCCGCGGCACGTACATCTATCCGCCGCGCGCGTCGATGCGGATCATCACCGACGTCTTCGCCTACTGCGCCGAGCACGTGCCGCGGTGGAACACGATCTCGGTGTCGGGCTACCACATCCGCGAGGCGGGCAGCACGGCGGTGCAGGAGCTCGCCTTCACGCTCGCGCACGCGATCGCGTACGTGCGTGCGGCCGTGGACGCGGGCCTCGACGTGGACGACTTCGCACCGCGCATCAGCTTCTTCTGGAACGCGCACAACAACTTCTTCGAGGAGGTCGCCAAGTTCCGGGCGAGTCGGCGCATGTGGCACCGCATCATGACCGAGCGGTTCGGGGCGGCGAAGCCCGCGAGCACGCTCATGCGATTCCACACGCAGACGGGCGGCGCGACGCTCACGGCGCAGCAGCCGCTCAACAACGTGGTCCGCGTGGCCCTCCAGAGCATGGCGGCGGTGCTTGGCGGCACGCAGAGCCTGCACACCAACGGCTACGACGAGGCGCTCGGGCTGCCGACCGAGGAGGCCGCGCGCATCGCGTTGCGCACGCAGCAGGTGATCGCGCACGAGAGCGGCGTGACCGACACGCCCGACCCGCTGGCCGGCTCGTACTACCTCGAGTGGCTCACCGACGAGGTCGAGCGACGCGCGTGGGAGTACATCGCGCGCATCGACGAGATGGGCGGCGCGGTCGCGGCGATCGAGGCGGGCTTCCAGGTGGCCGAGATCGAGGAGGCCGCCTACGCCTACACGCGCTCGGTCGACGACGGGGCGCGCACGAGCGTCGGGGTCAACGCCTACGCGGAGGCCGAGACGCCCCAGCCGCCGGTGCTACGCGTCGACCCCGAGCGCGAGCGCGCCCAGGTCGAGCGCGTGCGGGCGCTGCGAGCGGCCCGCGACGGTGCCGCGGTCGCGGCGCGACTCGACGACCTCCGCGCTGCGGCGCGCGGTACGCAGAACCTGCTCCCACCGATGAAGGAGGCGCTCCGCGCGCGGGCGACGCTCGGCGAGGTGAGCGACGCGTTGCGCGACGTCTTCGGCGTC
>CAXRBC010000076.1:0-3136 GCA_964228515.1 Ilumatobacteraceae bacterium | reverse complement strand
CCCGGCACCATCATCCCCGCGTGCTTGCGCACCTCGCGCAGGTACCCGACGAGGTCGGGATCGCCGGCGTACCAGCCGACGCGAAGGCCAGCGAGGTTGGACCGCTTGGACAGCGAGTGCAGCGCGATCACGCCGTCGAGGCGCGTCGAGCCGCCCGCGCCCCCCGAGCCGCCCGCACCGCGCGAGCCACCCGCACCCCCCGCAAGCACCGTCCGCGGCGGCCCGTCCCACGTGTACTCCGCGTAGCACTCGTCACTCAGCACCGGCACGCCGTGGCGCCGGCCCCACGCCGCCGCGGCGTCGAGGTCGTCGAGGGCGCCGGTGGGGTTGCTCGGCGAGTTGACCCACAGGGCGAGCGCGCGCCCCGCGTCGGCCGCCGACACCGTCTCGAGCGCGAGCCGCCCGTCGGCCCGCACGGGCACGGGTACCCCACGGCACCCGGCCAGCGTCGCCCCCATCTCGTACGTCGGGTACGCGACCGCCGGGTACAGCACCGTGTCGCGGTCGGGCCGCCGCAGCCGCAGCCACTGCGGCGTCGTCGCGACGAACTCCTTGCTCCCGATGCACGCCGCGATCCCCGCCATCGGCACGTCCACCCCGAACGTCCGCCGCATCCACTCCCGCGCCCCCGCCCGCAGGGCCTCCGAGCCGATCGACGGCGGGTACCCGCGCTCGGTCCCCGACGACCCGAGCGCCGCCACCACCGAGGCCGCCGGCGGGTCGCAGGGCGTGCCGATCGAGAGGTCGACCACGCCACCCTCGTGCGCCGCCGCGACCTTGGCCAGCGCGTCCAGCCGCTCGTACGGATACGGAGGAGGGACGAATGCGCCCGGCGCCGCCTGCGGCGCGCCGGTCGGCCCCGCGCCCGGGACCCTCGCGCCGCTCACGACGCCCCCGCCACGACGTACTGCGCCAGCCGCCCGGCGCTCGCCTCCGCGAGCCGGGCCCGCACCCGCGTCCCGTGCTCCTCGTTCGCCGTCGACACCACCTCGCCCTCGCGATGGATGGCCGCGAGCACGTCGCCCCGCTCGTAGGGCACGAGCAGCTCCACCACGGTCGCCAGCGCGCGCATGCGGTCCGCGATCGTACGCAGCAGCACGTCGATCCCCTCACCCGTCGCGGCCGACACGACGACGGATCCCTCGTGCTCGTGCGCGACGCGCTTCGCGCCGTCGGGGTCGGCGTCGGCCTTGTTGACCACCAACAGCTCCGGCACGCCCAGCGCGCCGATCTCCCCCAGCACCTCGTGCACGGCCGCGATCTGCCCCTCGGGGTCCACGGCCGAGCCGTCCACGACGTGCACGAGCAGGTCCGACTGCGCCGCGACCTCGAGGGTGCTCTTGAACGCCTCCACCAGCGCGTGCGGCAGCCGCCGCACGAAGCCGACGGTGTCCGAGAGCAGCACCGGCTCGCCGCCGGGCAGCGCGAGGCGCCGCGTCGTGGGGTCGAGGGTGGCAAAGAGGCGGTTCTCCACGAGCACGCCGGCCTGCGTCAGACGGTTCATCAGCGTCGACTTGCCCGCGTTGGTGTATCCCACGATCGACACCGCGCCGAGGCCGCTGCGCGCGCGACCCTTGCGCTGCTGGGCGCGGGTCCGGGCCAGGTCGTCGAGCTCGCGCCGCAGGCGCGAGATCCGTTCGCCGATGCGGCGCCGATCGGTCTCGAGCTTGGTCTCGCCGGGGCCCCTCGTGCCGATGCCGCCGCCCTGCTGCGACATGCCGGCTTTGGAGCCGCGGCGCACGCGGGGCAGGCGGTAGTTGAGCAGCGCGAGCTCGACCTGGGCCTTGCCCTCGAGGGTGTGGGCGTTCTGCGCGAAGATGTCGAGGATCACCGCGGTGCGGTCGAGTGCGGTGCGGCCGAGCAGCTGCTCCAGGTTGTACTGCTGGGCGGGCGAGAGCTCGTCGTCGAAGACGACCGTGTCGGCGTCCACGGCGAGACAGGTCTGGCGCAGCTCCTCGGCCTTGCCCTTGCCGATGTAGTACTTGGAGTCCGGGCGGTCGCGGCGCTGCACGATGCGCGCGGCCTCGTCGGCCCCCGCGGTGTCGACCAGCTGCGCGAGCTCGTCGAGCGACTCGTCGACCTCGGTCGCGGTGCGGTCCTCGAGCACGACGCCCACCAGCACGATGCGCTCGCGCACGCCGCGCGAGATGAGGGTGGAGCCGAGCGCCTCCTGGTACGGGGTGCTCACGCCGCGCCGATCGTCACGTGGTGCCGCGAATCGAACCGCGCCGGACCCTCGAGGGTCACGCCCCCGCCGCGTGGGCCGAAGCGCACGACCGCGTCCCCACCGGGCTGGTGCACGGTCACCGCCCGCGCCGACGACGGCACGAGCCCCCACTCCCGCGCGGCCCACGCGCTCGCGCAGGCGCCGGTGCCGCAGGCGCGGGTCAGGCCGGCGCCCCGCTCGTGCACGCGCATGGTGATCGCGTCGGGCTCGGGCCCGGGCTCGACGATCTCGAGGTTCACGTGCGGCACCTTGGCGCCGATCGCGGCGAGGTCCACCACATGGACGTCCTCGACGCCGACGACGGCGTGCGGGTTGCCCACCGACACGTGCGCGACGGGCCGCATCGGGTCCGCCCCGACGGCGTCCCAGCCCGAGGGGGCGGCGATCGGCGTGACCTCCCCCATCTCCACACTGGCCCGCACCTCGTCGCGGTCGTGCGACGCGCGCTCGACGTCGACCCGGCGGGGGCCCGCCGCGGTGTGGACCGTGTAGGTCACGGCGCCCTCGTGCCCCTCGGCCTCGTAGTGGGCCTGGGCGAGGCAGCGGATGCCGTTGCCGCTCATCTCTGCGGGCGAGCCGTCGGCGTTGTGCAGCCGCATGCCCACCTCGTACTCGCCGCGGCGGTCCATGAGCAGCAGGCCGTCGGCGCCGATCCCGGTGGCGCGGTCGCAGAGGCGCCGCGCCTCGGCCGGCCAGTCGATCGCATCGCCGCTCCCGGCGGCTGCCTCGCCAGCGCTGCCTGCGACCGTCCGGCCCGCATCCCCCAGTTGCCCGACGTCCAGCACGAGGAAGTCGTTGCCCCACCCGTCGTGCTTGGTGACGACGACGACCACGGCCATCTCAGGCTAGGGATCGCGCCACGACGGGCGCGACCTCGGCGACGGGATCGCGCTCGACCCGCACCCACTG
>CAXRBC010000075.1:0-5601 GCA_964228515.1 Ilumatobacteraceae bacterium | reverse complement strand
CGCCTCATCGAGAAGCACGGGCCGGGGGCCGGGCGGTGAGCTCGCCCACGCGCGGCGGCGGATGGCCGGGCCCCTCGATGCGCATCGGCGACGCCGTCGTCGGGCCGGGCGGTCGCGCGTACGTCATCGCCGAGATCGGCGTCAACCACGAGGGCTCGATGGATCTCGCGAAGCGGCTCGTCGAGTCGGCGGCGCGCGGCGGCGCGGACGCCGCGAAGTTCCAGACCTACAAGGCGGGGCTCATCGCGTCGCGCAACTCGCCCTCGTACTGGGACACCTCCAAGGAGCCGACGACGAGCCAGTACGAGCTCTTCACCAAGTACGACGCGTTCGGCCCCGAGGACTACGCGGCCCTCGCCGCGCACTGCCGCGAGGTGGGCATCCAGTTCCTCTCCACGCCCTTCGACCTCGGGGCCGTCGACATGCTCGATCCGCTGGTGCCGGCGTTCAAGGTCGCCTCGGCCGACGTGACCAACGAGCCGCTGCTCGCGCGGGTCGCGCGCACCGGCAAGCCCGTGCTGCTCTCGACGGGCGCGAGCTCGATCGAGGAGGTCGATGCGGCGATGGAGATCCTGCGCGGCGCGGGCGCGGGCCCCGTGTGCCTGCTGCACTGCATCCTCAACTACCCGACCACCGACGAGCATGCGCACCTCGGGATGCTGGTCGGGATGGCGCGTCGCTGGCCTGACGTGGTGCTCGGGTATTCCGACCACACGGTGCCGAGCGAGGGCATGGACTCCCTCGTGGCGGCGCGGCTCCTCGGCGCCGTCGTGCTCGAGAAGCACTTCACGCACGACGTGACGCTGCCGGGCAACGACCACTACCACGCGATGGACGAGGCCGCCCTCGCGCGCTACCGCGTCCGCGAGGCCCACGCGCTGCGGCTGCTCGGGCCGACGACCGACAAGGGCTGGATCCCGAGCGAGGAGATCTCGCGGCGCAACGCGCGTCGCAGCCTCGTACTGACGCGGGACCTGCGCGCGGGCCACGTGCTCGCGGAGTCGGACCTCGTGGCCAAGCGGCCGGGCACCGGCGTGAGCCCGATGCAGTGGCGCGAGGTGGTCGGGGCGACGCTCGTGCGCGACCTGTCGGAGGACCACGTCCTCACGTGGGACGACGTCCGTCGACCGTGAGCCGGCGGCGGGCCGGATGCACGCGATGACGCGCGTCGCGGTCGTGGTGCAGGCGCGGGTGGGCTCCTCGCGGTTCCCGTCCAAGATGCTCGCGCCCCTCGCGGGGCGGCCGCTCGTCGACTGGGTGCTGGGGCGCGTGGGGCGGTCGGCGCGCGCCGGGGTCCGGGTGCTCGCGACGACCGCCGACCCCGCCGACGATGCGCTCGCCGACCGCGCGCTGGCCGCCGGGTTTGCCGCCGTACGCGGGAGCGCCGAGGACGTGCTCGGGCGGTACGTCGCCGCGATCGACGCGCATCCCTGCGACCTCGTCGTGCGGGTCTGCGCCGACAACCCGTTCGTCGCGCCGGAGGAGATCGACCGCCTCGTCGATGCGTTCGACCCCGCGCGGCACGACTACGCGTGCAACCACCAGTCGCGACTCGGGAGCGGCTACGCGGACGGCTTCGGCGCCGAGATCCTCGCTACGTCGACGCTGCGCGACGTCGCGGCTCGGGCGACCGACCGCGCCCACCGCGAGCACGTCACGTCGTACGTCTGGGACCACGCCTCGCGGTACCGCATCCTCGCGCTGCCGGCGCCCGCGGGGCTCGACCACCCCGAGGTGCGCCTCGACGTCGACACGCCCGAGCAGCTCGCGGCGCTCGATGCGTTCGCGCGCGCGTCGGGCGTGGGCCTCGCCACGCCGGCGAGAGAGATCGTCGCGGCCTACCGGCGCTTCGCGCGCTGACCCTGGGGCAGCATCCGCCGCCGGTTGAATCGCACGCGCAGCGGCGCGACGGCGAGGCGCGAGGCGAGCCCGACCATGGCGGTGAAGATCAGCGCGCGCAGCCAGACGGGGATGTGGCCGAGCGAGGGCCCGACGAGCAGCGTGAGGCCGAGCGCGACGGGGTAGATCCACGCGAGCTCGGCCATGAAGCGCCCGAACTCCGTGCGCTCCGGGGTGCCCGAGGCCTGCAGCGCGAAGAATTCGTCGCCGCCCGCCGTCACCGTGACGCGCTCGGACAGCACGAGGTCGTCGAGGCGCGACAGCAGTTCCTCTCGCTCGGTGGAGCGCTCCCAGCGCCGCAGGTGAACGGCGTCGACGAAACGGAACACCATGTGGTACTCGTCGGAGTCCCCGCCGGGGTGGAGCGTCGTGGCCCCGAGACATCCGGGGAACCTGCGCACCGTCCCCGCCATCTCGTCGGACCACGCGGAGAAGTCGGCGGACGTGCCCGGCCTGATGCGCCGCGCGATGGTGACGGTGACGGCGCCCTTGGCGATCTGCGGGAGCTTGCTCGTCTCGAAGCCGCCGGTGAGGTCGCTCACGCGCGCCGCCTCGGCGTCGTCGGGTCGATCACGGTCCGGTCCGCCCCTGCCGGTAGTGCGTCCGGCACAGCAGCTCGTAGCGCACCACGTCGCCGAAGAGCGGCGAGCCCGTGGCGCGGACGGTGTCGCCCACGACGACCGTCTCGCCCTCGAGGACCATCCGGTCGTTCACGAGGCGGGCGTTGTTGGTGGCGCGCGCCCCGCACCAGCACCTCGCCTCGACCTGCATCTCGACGCGTTCGTCGGCGATCTCGAGCATGCGACGCGTACCGTCGAAGAGCAGTCCGCGGAAGTCCGTGATCAGCCCGAACGCGAAGACGTCCACGTGCAGTTCGTCGACGACGAGCGCGAGCCGGTCGCACTGCGCCGGCGTGGTGAATTGCACCTCGTCGCACACCACGTACTGCAGCGGCATCCGTGCCTTGGCGTACTCGAAGGGATCGAGGTCCGCCGACATCTCGACCGCGGGCGAGGAGACGCCGAGCCGGCTCGTGACCTGCGCGCCGTCGCGGTCGAGCTTGGTGAAGAGCAGCCCCGAGAGGCCGCGGGACGCGAGGTTGTGGTGGATCTGCAGCGCGAGCGTGCTCTTGCCCGATCCCATCGTGCCGTAACTGAACCGCAGCGTCGCCACCGCGTGAGACGGTAGTCGCGCACGACCCGTCGTAGCGTGGGCGACGTGACGCCGCGCACCGTCGCCGAGATGGCGCGGTGCATCGACCACACGCTGCTCGCGCCCGAGGCCACGCGCGACGAGGTGCTCGCCGCGTGCGCGGACGCCACCGCGTGGGGCGTCGCCGCCGTCTGCCTCTCGCCGTCGCGGCTGCCCCTGCCCGCGGGCGTGCCGGGCGCAGGCGTCGCGACCTGCACCGTCGTCGGCTTCCCGTCCGGCGCGCACGCGCCGTCCGCCAAGGCGCACGAGGCGGCGCTCGCCGTGGGGCACGGCGCCGACGAGGTCGACATGGTGGTGCATCTCGGGCTCGTGCGCGACGCCGACTGGGCCGCGGTCGAGGCCGAGGTGCGGGCGGTGCGCGGGGCCGTCGACGCGGCGCGCGGCACGGGCGCCGCCCGGGTCGTGCTCAAGGTGATCTGCGAGTCCGCCGCCCTCTCCGACGACGAGCTCCGCGCGACGTGCCGCGCCGCGGTGGCCGGGGGTGCCGACTACGTGAAGACGAGCACGGGTTTCCACCGCGCGGGCGGCGCCACCGAGCGCGCGGTCGCGATCATGCGCGAGACGGTCGGCCCGTCGATCGGGGTCAAGGCCAGCGGCGGCATCCGCACGACGGCCGCGGCGCTCGCGATGCTCGCGGCGGGCGCGACGCGCATCGGGGCCTCCGCCACGCGCGAGATCCTCGCGGGCCTCGCGCCCGGCGCCTGACGGCGCGACCGCGCGCGACGCCGTCGCTCTTAGGCGGCCGTCCCGGCGAAGCCGCGGAGCGGGAGCGTTGGCCGCTGCAGCCAGTTGTCCTCGAGGTAGTGCGCCGCTCCGTCGATGGCGTGCAGGGTGTAGGCGTGTCGGGGCTTGTCGCTGCGGTTGGGCCCCGAGAGGTGCGGCAGCGCACCGTCGAGCAGCACGAGCGTGCCGCGCGGCGCCTCGAGCGCCACGAGTCCCTCGGTCGGGTAGGGCGTCGGGTCGAGCACGTCGACGACGGTCGCGCCGCCCGACCCGTCGAGGCGCGAGCGCTCCTTGACCGGGATGCGGTGGCCCCCGGGGAGCGCCCACATGCAGCCGTTCTCCGTCGTCGCGTCGTCGATGGCGAACCAGAAGCCCACCACGCTGCGGGGCTCCGTCCATAGGTACGTGTGGTCGGTGTGGCACCGGACCTCGCCGCCGATCCGCGGCTGCTTGAAGATGTACATCGACTGGAGCACCTTCGGGTCGCGCAGCCCCACGTCGGCCGCGACGGCGGCCAGCGCCGGGGTGCGGCTGAACTCGCCGAACACGGGGTCGAGGTCGTGCATCGCGTGGCCCAACTTGTTGAGGCACAGGTGCGGCTCGTCGCGCAGCGTGCCGTCGGGTCCGAACGCGTCCCGCTCGAAGAAGCACCGGATCGACTCGCCGCTCGAGAGGAAGTACTCGTCGCGCCCGTGCTCGGCGGTGCCGTCGGCGGTGAAGACGGTGGCGGTGCGGGGGTCGGGCACGTGTGCGCGGGCCACCTCGATGGCGTGGGCGCGCAGGCGCGCGCACGCATCTGCGTCGACGAAGCCCTCGAGCACGAGGAATCCGTCGCGGCGGTACGCCCCGAGTTGCGCCTCGCTCAGCACGTGGTCAGCCCCCGTCCGCCGGGTTGACGAACGTCGACGCCTCGGGGAACGCCGCGGGGAGCATCTCGGTCATCGGACGCGGCACGCCGTCGACCTCGACGAGCAGCCCCGGCCCGCCGTGCTCCCACAGCAGCTGGCGGCAGCGGCCGCATGGGGTCACGGGTGCGTCGTTGCCCAGCGTGCAGATCGCGACGAGCCGGCCGCCCCCGGTCAGGTGCAGCTGGCCCACCAGCGCGCACTCGGCGCACAGCGTGAGGCCGTACGAGGCGTTCTCGACGTTGCAGCCCGTGACGATCCGTCCGTCGTCGACGAGCGCCGCCGCCCCGACGCGGAAGCGCGAGTACGGCACGTACGCGTGGCGCGCCGCCTCGCGGGCCCGCGCGCGCAGCGCGTCCCAGTCGATCGCGGGCGCGGCCACGGGCGCGAGGTTACCCGTGGGCGGCGACGGGGCCCGCGGCGTCGATCGCGCGCAGCACGTCGCGCAGCACCTCGCCGGCGCGGGCGGCGGAGCGGCGCCCCACGGCGATGACCTCCTCGCCCGAGAGCGGCGTCGGGGAGATGCCGGCCGCGAGGTTGGTCGGCAGCGAGAGCGCGAGCACCTCGAGCCCCACGTGCCGCGCGGCGATCACTTCGAGCACCGTCGACATGCCGACGAGGTCCGCGCCCCAGCCGCGCGCCGCGCGGATCTCGGCGGGCGTCTCATAGTGCGGCCCGTGGAGGCCGAGGTACACGCCCTCGGGCAATGGCGCGACCGCGCGCGCCACCGCGCGCAGTCGCGCGCTGTACGCGTCGGTCAGGTCGACGAAGCGTCCCGCGTGCGGGCGCGGCGGCTCGTCCCCGGTCATCGGCGAGTGGCCCGTGAGGTTGATGTGGTCGCGGATGAGCGCGGGCTCGCCGA
>CAXRBC010000074.1:0-2524 GCA_964228515.1 Ilumatobacteraceae bacterium | reverse complement strand
GCGAGGTGGTGCTCGGGTCGCGACCGACGCTCGTGCGCGCCGAGGACGACCCGCGCGAGACGCACGCGCCGTTCGTCTACGACTCGTCCAGGGCTCGGCGCGCCGGCGCGCCGCTGGTCGGCGACGTCGACGGCGAGCTGGGCCGGCTGCTGCACGCGTGCCGCGAGTGGTTCGGGGGCGGCCGGTGACCGGCGCGGGGGCGTCCGGCGGCGGCGTGCCGAGGGTCTCGGTCGTCGTGCCGACGTACAACCACGCCACCGTGCTCGGCCGCGCGCTCTCGTCGGTCGTCGCGCAGACCGTGGGCGACTGGGAGGCGATCGTGGTCAACAACCACTCGTCCGACGACACCGAGGACGTCGTCGCCCTCGTCGGCGACCCGAGGATCACGCTCGTGCGCTACGCCAACCACGGCGTGATCGCGGCGTCGCGCAACGAGGGCATCCGTCGCGCCCGGGGCGAGTGGGTGGCGTTCCTCGACTCCGACGACGAGTGGATGCCGCAGAAGTTGGAGGCCTGTCTCGCGATGGCGGCGCCGGGGATCGGGCTCGTCGGCCACGGCGAGCTCTGGCGCGACGCCGCGGGTCGCGACCGCGCGATGGCCTACGGGCCCACCCCGCGCGCCACGTACGACGCCCTGCTGTACCGGGGCAACTGCATCTCGACGTCCGCGGTCGTGGTACGCGCCGAGGCGCTCCGCGCCGTCGGCGGCTTCGACGAGGACCCCGCGATCGTGACCACCGAGGACTACGACCTGTGGATGCGGCTGGCGCGAGCCGGCGTGCGGATGGAGTTCACCCCGCGGATGCTCGGGGTGTTCCACCGCCACCCCGACAGCGCGAGCAGCGCGGCCGAGCGTCACCTGCGCGCCGAGCTCGCGGTGCTCGACCGACACTTCGGCGCGGGACCCGCGACCGCCGCGACCCGCCTGCGCCGCCGTCACCGCGTGGCGCGCGCCCACTACGGCGCGGGGCGCCAGTTGCGACGCGAGCCGGCGGCGGCGCTGCGGGCGTTCGCCCGGGCGGTCGCGATCTCGCCGCTCACCTGGCGCGCGTACCCCGCGGCCGTCGTCGCGCTCTGCGATGCGCTGCGCCACGCGGCGCGGAACGGGACGCGCGCGTGATCGAACGGCGCTGGTACTCGCTCGCGCGCCACGCGATGGTGGAGGCGCTGCGGCTCGTGCGGCCCGCGGGCGGCGGCACCGTGCTGCTCCCGACGTTCATCTGCCGCGACGTCGTCGGGGCGGTGCGCGCCGCGGGGATGCGCGAGGCGTGGTACGAGGTGACGGCCGACCTCCTGCCGGCCGGCCTGCCCGACGCGCGCCACGACGTGGTCGTGGCGGTCAACTACTTCGGCATCGCGCAGGACCTCGCGCCGTTCGGCGCGTGGGCGAGGGGGCACGGCGCGGTCGTGCTCGAGGACAACGCGCACGGGTGGCTCTCACGGGACGCGTCGGGCGCGGTGCTCGGCGAGCGCGCGGCGATCGGCGTGACGAGCGTGCGCAAGACGATCCCGAGCCCCGACGGCGCGCTGCTGTGCGTGACCGACCCGGGGCTCGCCCGCGGGCTCGGGGTCGCGCCTACGCCCCGCGGCGGTGCGACGCCCGCGGGCTGGCGGGTCAGGCGCGCGGCGGGCGCGGCGCAGCGCACGACGCGGCTCCCCGTCTTCGACGCGATGCAGGCCGCGACGCGCCTCGCCCGGCGGGCGCGCACCGGCTCCGCGCGGCCCACGACGGGCGACGAGGTCGAGACCGCGGTGCCCGGGCCCGCGGCGGTGCTCGCTCGCAGCGTGGCGATGGCGGGCGCCGTCGCCTCGGTCGGCGCGAGCCGACGGCGGCGGGACCTGTGGGTGCGCGCGGCGACGGAGGCCGGGCGGCTCGGGCTGCGACCCGTGTACGCGGCGCTGCCGCCCGGCGCGGTGCCGTACGGCTACCCGGTGCGCGCGCGCGAGGCGCAGCTCGGCGCACTGCGTCGCACCGCTCGCGCGACCGGTGCGACGCTCATGCGGTGGCCGGATCTGCCGTCGGCCGTGCGCGACGCCGCGCCGGTGCACCACCGCGACGTGTGGCTCCTCAACTTCACGACGTGGACGGGTCGATGACCGGCTCCTGGACCCCGTGGCGCGGGGACGACGCGACGTGGGACGCGATCGTCGAGGCGTCCGCGACGCCCGCGCTGCAGCAGACCTCGGCGTGGGCCGCGCACCGTGCCGACGCCGGCTGGGAGTCGCTGCGATTCGCGACGCGCGACGGCGCGTCGCACGCGCAGGTGCTCCTGCGGCGCGGGCCCGGGCGCACCGTGGTGGCGTGGGGGCCCGGCGGGCCCCTCGGTGCGGTGGCCGGGGCAGGCGCCGACCTCGCCGCGGCGGTGCGAGCGGCGGTCGGGGCCGGTGCCGCGTACGTGCGGGTCAACGCGCTGCGCGAGGCGCGCGCGGAGGACGAGGCGGCGATGACGGCGGGGGGTTGGACGCGCCTCGCGCGCGGCCTGTCGAGCGGGACCACGATGTGGCTCGACCTCGGCGTCGGCGC
>CAXRBC010000073.1:0-7998 GCA_964228515.1 Ilumatobacteraceae bacterium | reverse complement strand
GGGTCGATGGCGGCGGCGATGGTGACCGGTCGCTCGCCGAGCATCCAGTCGAGCGCGCCGGTCGCGGCGCCCGCGGCGTCGAACGCACCCCGCAGTCCGATGACGAAGACGGGGTCGCGCAGCGCGCCGACCGCGTCCCAGTCGGCCTCGATCTCCCCGTCGGTCATGTCCCGGGCATCGCGCGCACGTCGCGTCTCATGGCCTCGCGCCGCGCCCCACTGTGACAGCATGGCAGCGATGTCGGCGGCTTCACACGGGCGGGGCGGCGCGTGAGCGCCACGGGACGGCGGGTGTCGGCGCGGCTCGCCGCGATCGCGGAGTCGGCGACGCTCGCCGTGGACGCGAAGGCCAAGGCGCTGCAGGCCAAGGGCGAGCACGTGGTCGGTTTCGGCGCGGGGGAGCCCGACTTCCCGACGCCCGACCACATCGTGGAGGCCGCGGTGCGCGCGGCCCGCGACCCCAAGGCGCACCGCTACACCCCCGCGGCCGGCCTGCCCGCGCTCCGGGAGGCGATCGCTGCCAAGACCATGCGCGACTCGGGCTTCGCCTGCCAGCCGGGCCAGGTGCTCGTGACGGTGGGCGGCAAGTACGCGGTGTACGTGGCGTTCGCCGCGCTCTGCGACCCGGGCGACGAGGTGATCTGCCCCGCGCCGTACTGGACGACGTATCCCGAGGCGATCGCCCTGTCGGGCGGCGTGCCGGTGGTCGTCGACACGACGGAGGAGACGCAGTTCAAGGTCACCGTCGAGCAGCTCGAGCGAGCCCGCACGCCGCGAACCAAGGTGCTGCTCTTCGTCTCGCCCGACAACCCGAGCGGGGCGGTGTACTCGCGCGAGGAGATCGTCGCGATCGGGCGCTGGGCCGCCGAGCGCGGGGTGTGGGTCGTGACCGACGAGATCTACGAGCACCTCACGTACGGGGGCCACGAGTTCCACTCCATGCCGACGCTGGTCCCGGAGGTGGCGGACCGCTGCCTGATCGTCAACGGGGTGGCCAAGACCTACGCGATGACGGGCTGGCGCGTGGGATGGATGATCGGTCCGCCGGACGTGATGAAGGCCGCGATCAACTTCCAGAGCCACACGACGTCCAACGTCTCCAACGTGGCGCAGTACGCGGCGCTGGCCGCCGTGTCGGGCGGACTCGAGGACGTGGCGCGGATGCGCGAGGCGTTCGCGCGGCGCGGGGAGCTGATGCACGGGATGCTCTCGGCGATCCCGGGCGTCACCTGCATGCGGCCGCAGGGCGCCTTCTACTGCTTCCCCAACGTGCGGGGGCTGCTGGGCCGCGGGCTGGGTGCGACGTCGCTCGAGCTCGCCGACGTGGTGCTGGAGCGGGCCAAGGTCGCGTTCGTGCCGGGCGAGGCGTTCGGGGCGCCCGGGTACGCGCGCTTCTCGTTCGCGCTCGGCGACGACGACCTGCGCGAGGGGATCTCGCGCCTCGCCTCCCTCGTCGCCGGCTGACGCGACCGCACGTCGCGGCGACGTCGCGGGCGGGTGATCGGCGAGCGCTGCTAGGGTCGGCGGCGCCGCGGCGATAGTCGCGGTACGCAAGCCCGAGCGAAGTCCGGTGAGAACCCGGCACTGTCCCGCAACGGTGGTGCGTGGCGAGCGCGGCGCGAGCCGCGACGACCACGCCGAGTCCGGTCGCCTCGTGCCTGCGGTCGTTCGACCGCCCTCGCGAGAAGGGCAAGGAGAATCCCATGACGTTCCACCCGACCCCGTTCGCACGGGCCGCGCGCGCGGCCGTCGCGCGCGGCGCGATCCTCGGCCTCGCCGCATGCGGCGGCTCCGCCGGGACGAGCGACACGACCGC
Organism: Ilumatobacteraceae bacterium; assembly: GCA_964228515.1. Lineage (GTDB taxonomy): Bacteria > Actinomycetota > Acidimicrobiia > Acidimicrobiales > Ilumatobacteraceae > CAXRBC01. Next base: position 6,183 of record CAXRBC010000073.1, on the reverse strand, counting down.
CGCCGACGCGGCGCCCGAGACCACCGCCGCGGCGCCGGACGTCCCGGTCACGGTCGGCGACCTCACCCTCGAGGCGCGGCCCGAGCGCATCGTCTCGCTGTCACCCACGGCGACCGAGATGCTCTTCGCCATCGGCGCGGGCGACCAGGTCGTCGCGGTCGACGACTACTCGAACTACCCGGTCGAGGCGGCCGACTTGCCGCGCCTCGACGCCTACGAGCCCAACGTCGAGGCGATCATCGGCCTCGATCCCGACCTCGTGATCGTCACCTACGACCCGGGCAACCTGGTCGCGCAGCTCGCGGCCGTCGACACGCCCACCTTCCTCGCGCCGGCCGCCGCCGACCTCGAGGGCGTCTACGCACAGATCGCGCAGATCGGCGCGCTCACGGGCCGCGCGGCGGACGCGGCCGGCCTCGCGGCGTCGATGCGCGCCGAAGTGGACGCGATCGTCGCGGGCGTGAGCGCGCCGGCCGAGCCGCTCACCTATTACTACGAGCTCGACGACACGCTCTACAGCCTCACGTCGCGCACGTTCGTCGGCGGCGTGATGTCCCTGCTCGGCCTCGAGAACGTCGCCGACGGCGTCGAGGAGGGCAACGACTACCCGCAGCTGTCCGCCGAGATCATCGTGGACGCCGACCCCGACCTGATCCTGCTCGCCGACACCAAGTGCTGCGCGCAGACGGCCGAGACCGTGGCCGCCCGCGACGGCTGGGCCGGGCTCACCGCCGTGCGCGAGGGCCGCGTCGTCGAGCTCGACGACGACGTCGCCTCGCGCTGGGGTCCGCGGATCGGCGACCTGTTGCGCGCCGGGGCGGAGGCCGTGGCCGGGGTGACCGCCGGCTCGTGACGCGCGCCCGTCCGATCGGCACCGGCGCCTGGACGGCGGGCGCGGGGCTCGCGGTCGCGCTGGCGCTCGTCGTCGGCGCGATGATCGGCCCGGCCGGTCCCGAGTGGTGGCGCGTGCCGCTCGCGTTCCTCGACCGTTTGCCGGGCGTCGCGCTCGACTCGGGCGTGAGCGCGTCGCAGTGGGCGATCGTGTGGGAGATCCGCACGCCGCGCGTGGTGCTCGCGGCGCTCGTGGGCGGCATGCTCTCGCTCGCGGGCGCGAGCTACCAGGGCGTCTTTCGCAACCCGTTGGTGGACCCCTACCTGCTCGGCGTCGCCGCGGGCGCCGGACTCGGCGCCACCGTGGCCTTCGCGGTGGGGCGCGACGCGACGAGCACGTGGCCGATCGACCCGGTGCCGCTCGCGGCGTTCGTCGGCGGACTCGCCGCGGTGTTCGTGACGTACCTCGTCGGCACGGCCTTCGGCGCGTCGCGCTCAGCGACCACGCTCGTGCTCGCGGGTGTCGCCGTGACCTCGCTCGCGACCGCCGTGCAGACCTTCGTGCTGCAGCGCAACAACGACGTGGTGCGCCAGGTGTACGCGTGGATCCTCGGGCGGCTCTCGAGCGCGACGTGGGACGACGTGCGCATGGTCGCGCCGTACGTGGTCGCGTCGAGTGCGGTGCTGCTCGTGCACCGGCGCATGCTCGACCTGCTGCGCGTGGGCGACGAGGAGGCCGCGTCGCTCGGGGGTGACGTGCGCCGCGTACGGCTCGTCGTCGTGCTCGCCGCGACGCTCGGCACCGCGGCCGCCGTGGCGGTGAGCGGACTCATCGGATTCGTCGGGATCATCGTGCCGCACGCGGTGCGGCTGCTCGCCGGCGCCACGTATCGACGCGTGCTGCCGCTCAGCCTGCTGCTCGGTGCGGCGTTCCTGATCGCGGCCGACATCCCCGGTCGCGTGCTCGCCGATCCGTCGGAGACGCCGATCGGGGTCGTGACCGCGTTCTTCGGCGCGCCGTTCTTCCTGCTGCTGCTGCGCACGAGGCGCGTCGCGTGAGCGGCACTCCGGGGATCGACGCGCCGGACGGCCGCGGGCTCGCGATCGCGCACGTCCGCGTCGCGTTCGGTGGCTGTCCGGTCGTCGTCGACTTCACCGAGCGCGTCGGCGCGGGCGAGTGGCTCTGCGTCATCGGCCCCAACGGCGCGGGCAAGTCGTCGCTGCTCAAGGCCGTCGCGGGCGTCCTGCCGCACGACGGCGCGGTGCGCGTCTCGGGCGCGGATCTCGCGGGCATGGGGGCCCGCGCGCGCGCGGCGCGCGTGGCATTCGTCCCGCAGGCGCCCGTGCTCCCCGCGGACATGCGCGTGGAGGAGTACGTGATGCTCGGGCGCAACCCGTACGTGCGGCCCTTCGCGCGAGAGACCGCCCGCGACTGCGAGGTCGTCGCCGACGTGATCGCGCGGCTCGACCTCGCGCCGTACGCGCGGCGGCCGCTGGACACGCTCTCGGGCGGCGAGCGCCAGCGGCTCGTCATCGCCCGTGCGCTCGCGCAGGAGGCCCCGGTGCTGTTGCTCGACGAGCCGACGAGCGCGCTCGACATCGGCCACCAGCAGCACGCGCTCGAGCTCGTGGATGCGCTGCGCAGGGAGCGAGGGCTGGCCGTGGTCTCGGCCATGCACGACCTCACCCTCGCGGGGCTCTACGCGGACCGCCTCGTGCTGCTGCACCAGGGCGTGCGGGTGGCGTCGGGCACGGCGCGCGAGGTGCTGCGCAGCGACACGCTCGCGGAGTTCTACGGCGTCGCGGCGCGGGTGGAGCACCAGCCCGACGGCACGGTCGTGGTGGTGCCGCAGCGCATGACGCACTGAACGGCGGCGGGCGCCGGGCGCGCCGCGCGCGCCACACTGAAGGGATGGATCCCGCGGCCGCGCGCGTCCTGGACGCGCAGGTCGCCGGCTGCGCCGCGGCGCACCAGCGGCTGCTCGCCACGCTGGACGCGGCGATCGATGGCGGCGGTCGACCGGCCCTCGACGACGCGGCCTGCCGCGCGCCGTCGCGCCTGCCGGGGTGGTCGCGCGGCCACCTCCTGACGCACCTCGCGCGCAACGCGGAGAGCCACGCCCGCATGTTCGATGCCGCGAGCCGCGGCGAGGTGAGCGAGCAGTACCCGGGCGGTGCGCCCGCGCGCGCGGCGGCGATCGAGTCGGGCGCGGGACGCGGCGCGCGCGAACTCGTGGCCGACGTGCGGGCGACGATCTGGGCGCTCGAGGGAGCGTGGGCCTCGGCGACCGCGGACACCTGGGCGGGTCATGGCGTCAAGTCGCACGCCGACGGCGGACGCGTCGCAATCGCCGACCTCGTCGCGATGCGCTGGCGCGAGACCGAGGTGCACCTCGCCGACCTCGATCTCGGCCCCACGTGGCGCGACTGGTCGGACGATTTCGTCCGCATGGACGTCGCGTTGATGGCCGCGCGGTGGCGCAGCCGGCGGCCGATGGGGATGACCGAGCTGCCGCAGCAGGCGCTGCGGCTCGCGCCCGCGGAGCGGCTCGCGTGGCTGCTCGGGCGCCTCGACGTCGACGGGCTCGCCGCCCCGGAGCCGCTCTGACGCGCATCGTGCCCGCCGCGCTGCACCTGCGGCGGTCGGCGGCCGCCGCGGCGCTGGCGGCGCTCGTGCTGCTCGCGCCGGTGGGCGTCGACCCCGCGCGGGCACACGCGGGGCTGCGCGCGACCGAGCCCGCCGCGTCGTCGGTGCTCGAGCGCTCGCCGTCGCGCATCGCGCTGACCTTCGGAGAGGAGGTCGAGATCGCGTTCGGCGCGATCCGTCTCTACGACGGCGACGGTGCGATGGTGCCGATCGGCGCACCGCGTCGCGCGGGTGCGCCGTCGGTGGTGGTCGCCGACGTGCCCGAGCTCGCGGCCGGCTCGTACCTCGTCGCGTGGCGCGCGGTCTCGTCGGATGGCCATCCGGTGCAGGGCGCCTTCACGTTCCAGATCGGTCTGCGCGGCACCGACCTCTCCCCGCTGTCCAACGACATCCTCCGCGATGGCGCGGCCCGCCCCGAGGTGCGCGCGGCGATGGGGATCGCACGCTGGCTCGCCTACCTCGGCGTCGCACTCGTCGCGGGGGCGTGGATCGTCGGGGCGATGGCGCGCGCCGATGCGCCGCCGTGCGCGGGCGGCGCGGCGCGCGCGGGCATCGCGCTGCTCGTCGCCGGCACGCTCGCCACCTACGTCGTGCAGCCGGCCTACGTGATCGGTGGCGGCGCCACGATCCAGGGCACGTGGCGCTCCCTCGACGACCTCGCGCCGACACGTCTCGGCACGTGGCTGCTGATCCGCGTCGGGGCGGTGGCGGCGTTCGTCGCGTGGTCGCGGGCGCGGCCCGCGCTCGCGGTGGTGGTGCTCGCGTCGTTCGCCATCCCGGGTCACCCCGGCATGCGCTCGCCCGCGGCGCTCAGCGTGGCGACCGACGTCGTGCACCTCGCGGCGGCGTCGGCGTGGGTGGGCGGCGTCGGGGTGCTCGCGCTCGCGGGCGGGGCCTGGCGCACGCGGCGGCGGGACGCCGTCGCGTCATTCTCCCGATGGGCGGGCGCGCTGCTCGCGATCACGCTCTCCACCGGCGTCGCGCAGGCGCTGCGCATGACCGACCTGCTGCGACGCGCGACCGACGACCTGCCCGGCGGCGTGGGCGACGCGCTCGCGTCCACGTACGGGCGCACCCTCGGGGTCAAGGTCGCGCTGGTCGCGGGCGTCGCGGCGCTCGGGGCGCTGGCGCGGCGGGCCGTGCGGGGCCGCACGCGGCGGGGCGACGCACCACAGGGTGAGGCACCACCGGGTCGCACGCTCGCATGGGAGTCGGCGCTCGCCGCCGCCGTGCTCGCGGCCACGACCGTGCTCGTCAGCGTCCCGCCGCTCGCCACCCTCGGTGCCGAGCCGTGGACGACCACCGTGTCGCAGGGCCCGATGGTCGCGACCGTGACGGTGACCCCGGCGCGCGTCGGCCTGGCGGACGTGCACGTCGTGTTCTCCCCGCCGGGCGGCACGCTCGAGCGCGTGCGCGCGGTGCTGGCGACGCTGCACAGCGAGGACGACGGGGTGGCCGGGCTCGTGGTGCCGCTCGCACTGGTGGGGCCCAACCACGCGGCGGGGCGCGTGCAGCTGCCCTCGCCCGGCGCGTGGCGGCTGGTGATCGACGCGGTCGATGCGTCGGGCGCGACGGTGCGGCTCGAGGCGCCGGTCGACGTCGGGGGCTGACGGCCTCAGCGGTCGAGGCGGCGCACGACGAGGTGGTGCGGCAGCCGCGTGACCGGCTCGACGAACCCCTCGCCCACGACCTCGAACCCCCGCCCGAGGTAGAAGCCGAGCGCGGTGTCGCGCGCCTTGGCCCACGCGTATCGCGCGCCGTCCACGCCGGCCCGCGCGAGGCCCGCGTCGAGCAGGATCGCGCCGAGGCCCTCGCCGCGGTGCGCGTCGTCGACGGCCATGCCGCGCACCTGGATCGCGGGCTCGGCCGGGTCGGCGCCCTCGCGCGGCGCGCGCACCCACGTGGAGGTCGCGACGATCACGGCGCCGTCGCGGATCGCGAGGTGGCGCGTGTCGGGCCGTACGTCTTCGGGTAGCCGCGCGTCGGTCGTCGGCGTGCCGCGCCGCAGCACGGCCCGGCGCAGGTCGAGGATCTCCTCGAGCGCGACCTCCTCCACGAGTCGCGCGCGCAGGTCGACCACGCGGTCGGCCAGCGCGCGGGCTTCGGCGAGGTCGTGCGTGACGTGCAGCGCGGTGGTGCCGGTCGCGCGCAACAGGGCGCCGAGGTCGGCGAGCAGGCGCGCGTGCAGCGCCGGGTCGAGCCCCGTGAGCGGTTCGTCGAGCAGCACGACTCGCGGCGCGGGGGCGAGGGTGCGGGCGACGGCGACCCGCCGTGCCTCGCCGCCGGAGAGGCGGTCCACCGAGCGGTCGGCGAGGTGCGCGAGGCCGACGAGCGCGAGCATCTCGGCGACGCGGGCGTCGCGCGCGGCCCGGGCGCCACGCGCCGCACGGCCGACGCGCAGCGCGCCAAGGATGCCTCCGGTGCCGCGCATCCGCAGCCCGTACGCGACGTTGCCCGCCACGTCGAGGTGCGGGAACAGCTGGTCGTCCTGGAAGACGAGCCCGACGCGCCGCAGGTGCGCGGGCGTGCGCGTGACGTCGGCGCCGTCGATGCGCACCGCGCCCGCCACGGGCGGCTCGAGGCCGGCGACGATGCGCAGCAGCGTCGTCTTGCCCACGCCGCTCGGCCCGGTGATGGCGACGATCTCGCCGGGGGCGACGCGAAGCGACACGCGGGAGAAGAGGTCGGCGTCCCCGTGACGGGCC
>CAXRBC010000072.1:0-2220 GCA_964228515.1 Ilumatobacteraceae bacterium | reverse complement strand
CACGGTGATCGTGCCGTTGCGGTACGTGCCGGTGGTCGTGCAGGAGTGGGTGTCGGGCGTGGCGTCGTCGCGGGTGAGGTAGGCGAGGGTGGCGGCGGGGCAGACGGTGCCCGTCTTCATCCACGTGATGGCCGCCGACGCGGTGGTGAGCTCGACCGCGTTCTGCAGCGCGGCGCGCTCGGCCCAGGCGCGGCCCGAATCGACGACCACGGCGAGGCCCATCACGAGCGGGATGAGCGTGATCGCGACGAGGACGGCGATGGCGCCCTCGTCGGGGCGCGGGTCCCAGGCCCGTCGCCGCGCCGCGCGTGGCGCGGCGCGCATCACGCGCCCCCCGTGGTGGCGCAGACGTACGACGAGGTCGCGTCGAGGGAGACGGTGCGGTCACCAAGGAGCGGCACCGCGTAGGTCGAGGTGGCGGTGAGGGCGATGGTGACGGTGCCCGTGGTGCAGTCGTGGACGACGGTGCAGGTATGGGTGCCGATGTCGTTGGCCGCGAGCTCGCCGGTGGCGACGGTGCAGGCACGCGAGATGGCGACGGAGCCGGCGCGGGCGGCGTCGCGAGCGGCTGCCTGGAGGTGGAGCTGGTCGAAGAAGACGGAGGCGAGCGTCACGATCGCGAAGAGGAGCGTGAGGAGGACGGGGACGACGAGGGCGAACTCGACGGCGGCCGACCCGGCGTCGCGCGGCGCGCGGGTCTGGGTCGTGTGGCCCCCGGTGTCGCCCGGCCCCCGACGGGGGCCGGGGGCCGGGCGACGGGTGTTCACGGAAGGACGGCGTCGAAGACGTCGCCGACACGGCCGCCGAGAGCGACGGCCGCGACGGCAACGACTGCCACGATCCCTGCGAGCAGGACTCCGTATTCGGCGCTGACTGCGCCGTCGTCGGCCCAGCGCTCGCGCGACTGGATCGACGAGAGGAGCCTGATGGTCAGGTTCTTCATGTCGTTACCTCCTTGGTGAAGCGGTCGGGTGACCGCGGACCAAGGTGTAACTGCACGATCCGTCCCGCCACACGCGAGATCGGCGATCGGGGACGCCCGTCGCGCGCGATCGGGACGCCCGTGCGGGCGTGCGCGCGAGAGCCTCGCGCCGGGAGCGGTCGCTACCCGGGCGAGGCCCTCGCGGGCTCGTCGTCTAGCGGGTGGGGCGCACCGGGCGCTCGCCCAGCTCGGAGAGCGCGGCGTCACGGGCCGACTTGGCGGCCTCGATCGCCGACTTCGCCGCGGCAGAGGCGGCCTCGCGACCGGCCTTGGTCGTCGCGGCGGCCTTCGCGGCCTTGGCGTCCGCGAGCGCGGAGGCGACTGCCGACTTGAAGTCCTCGAGGACGTCCTTGCGCGCCGTGTTGTAGGCCTTGAGGGCCTCCTGCCAGGCGAGCACCTTGGCCTTGTAGTCGCTCACCGTGGTGCGGGTGGTCTTGTCCTTGCGGGCCGCGACGGTCGTCGTGGTCGACGTGTCGGAGCCGCTCGTCTCGGCGTGTGCCGTGCCGGCGACGCCGATGCTGAGGGCCGCGGCGATGACCGCGGTGCTGATGCGCTTCATGTGTGATGACCTCCTGGGTCGTCTTGGGTGTCGTAACCGTGCGGGAGACCGTACGGACGTCACTTGTGAGTCACATGAGAATCACCTGGGAGCCGCCTGCGAAGCCCCGCCCGCGCGGCATCGAGGCCCGGCGCGGCCGTCGCGCCCCGCGCGGGCTGGGTACGGTCGTCCCCGGCATGGTCTCCGAGCGCGCCGCCACGTTCCTGGTCGGCGGCGACGACCGCGCGATCGCCGACACCGTCGCCGACGGGCTGGCCGTGGCGGGGCACCGCACCCTGCGGGCCGCGACGGGCGCCGAGGCCCTCGAGGTGCTGCGCACCCAGCGACCGGACCTCGTGATCCTCGACGTGACGATGCCGCACGTCGACGGGTGGACCGTGCTCGAGACCATGCGCCGCCGCGGGCTGACGACGCCCGTCGTCATGCTGACGGCGCGCCACGAGCGCGAGGACGTGGTGCGCGGTCTGCGCCTCGGGGCAGACGACTACGTGGCCAAGCCGTTCGGCCTCGAGGAGCTGCTGCTGCGCGTCGGCGCCGTGCTGCGGCGCGCCGCACCCCCGACCGACGCGACGCGCGTGCTCGAGTGCGGCGCGCTGCGCCTGGATCTCGACGCGGTGACCGTCACGCAGCGCGGCGCCGACGTGGCGCTGTCGCCGACGGAGTACCGACTGCTCGAGGA
>CAXRBC010000071.1:0-7140 GCA_964228515.1 Ilumatobacteraceae bacterium | reverse complement strand
GTGATGATGCAGGGCCGCCTCGTCGGCACGGTGGACAAGCACGCGGTCACCAAGGACGAAGTGCTCGCGATGATCATCATGGGGACGAAGCCCCGGGGCTAGATCTCCGCGGCCCTCGCGGCGACGGCCGCATACGCGGCGCGGACGCCCGGGCCCGCCGCGGCACCGGGTCCGGGCTCGACCGTCTCGACGGCGCCGCCCGATCCGAGGCCCCAGGCGTCGGCGACCGAGGCGAACGAGGCGCCGGAGCGCACGACGGCTGCCTGGACGGCTGCGCCGCATGCGACCAGCTCCTCCTCGCGCGGCACGAGCACCGGTCGACCGAGCAGGTCCGCCACGACGCGGCGGTAGGCGGCGCCGCGCGCGCCGCCACCGACGAGGAACGTGCGGCCCGTCCCGATCGCGGGGTCGAGCGCGGCGAGCCGATCGGCGCCCGCCAGCAGGTTGCACACCACGCCCTCCACGGCGGCGCGCGCGAGCTGCGCGCGGTCGACGCCCGAGCGGATCCCGGCGAGCGTGCCGGTGGCGCCCGGGAGGTTGGGGGTGCGCTCCCCGTCGAGGTGCGGCACGAGCACCAGTCCTCCCGCGCCCGGCGTGGCCCCGAGCGCGAGCGCGTCCAGTCCCGCCGCGTCGACGCCGAGCAGGCGCGCGACGGCGTCGGTGACCTTGGTGGCGTTGAGCGTGCACACGAGGGGGAGCCACCGACCCGTCGCGTCGGCGAATCCGGCGACGGCGCCGCTCGCGTCCGCGACGGGCCGGTCGCTCACGCCGTACGCGGTCGCACTCGTGCCGAGGCTCAGCACCATGTCGCCGGGCCGTAGGCCGAGGCCGAGTGCCGCCGCCATGTTGTCCCCCGTGCCGGGGCCGACGACGGCGCGCCCCCACGTGCCGGCGGCCTGCGACGGGCCGAGCACCTCGGGCAGCAGCGGCGCCCAGTCGCGATCGGGATCGACGCACGCGAGCAGGTCGGTGCGGTAGCGGCCCTCCGCCGGCGACCACCACCCCGTGCCGGATGCGTCCCCGCGGTCGGTGGTGCGCGCGCCCGTCAGGCGACCCGTGAGCCAGTCGTGCGGCAGCAGCAGCGCGCCGAGTCGCGCGTACGCGTCGGGCTCGTGGCGACGCAGCCATCGCACCTTGGTGATCGTGAAGCTCGCGACGGGCACGCTCCCGCACGCGCGCGCCCACGCGTCGGCCCCGCCGGGCAGCGCCGCGACGAGTGCCTCGGCGTCGGGCGCGGACTCCGTGTCGTTCCAGAGCTTCGCGGGGCGCAGCGGGATGCCCGCGGCGTCGCAGGCCACCATGCCGTGCTGTTGCCCGCCGATCGCGATGGCGTCGGGTGCCCCGGCACCGTCGCGCCGCACGCCCGCGGCCGCGCAGGCGGCGTCCAACGCGGCGAGCCACGCGTCCGGGTGCTGCTCGCTGCGGGGCGGCGTGGTGGGCGGATGGGGTGCGCGGCCGGAGGCCACGACGCGACCGTCGTCGGCGTCCCGCACCACCACCTTGCAGGCCGACGTCGACGAGTCGACGCCCACCACCAGGGGCATCAGCGCACGCCGAGCAGCAGTTCGGTGACGAGTTGGTCGAGGCGCTCGTGGCCGTAGCCCACGGCGGCGAGCGCGGCCTCGTCGGCGGACGACGCGCGCACCGCGGAGAGCGGCCCGGTGGGCTCGTGGATCGCGGCGGTGCGCGCCACGGCGAGCGCCTCCTGGATCTCGGCGTCGGCCCGCATGCGCTCGGCCTTGTCCTTCAGGATCAGGTAGGTGCGCATGCAGCCGCGGGCGAACTCCCAGACGCCCTCGGCGTCCTCGGTGCGGTACGCGTGCGCGTCGAAGTGCCGCATGCCGTCCCACCCCGAGTCCTCGAGCAGCCGCACGAGGTAGAAGGCGTCTCGGATGCCCTCGCTGCCGAAGCGGAAGTCCTGGTCGTACTTGCCGATCCGCTGGGCGTTGAGGTCGACGTGGAAGAGCTTGTCGTGCCACAGCGCCTGGGCGACGGCGTGGGTGAAGTTGAGCCCGCTCATCGTCTCGTGGGCGAACTCCGGGTTGAGTCCCACCATGTCGGGCCACTCGAGCTCGCCGATGAAGGCGAGCGCGTGCCCGACGGTCGGCAGCAGCATGTCGCCCCGCGGCTCGTTGGGCTTGGGCTCGAGGGCGATCCTGAGGCGGTAGCCGCGCTCGCGGATGTGCTCGCAGCACAGGTCGACGGCCTCCTTGTAGCGATCGAGGGCCCCGCGCACGTCCTTGGCCGCGTCGGCCTCGACGCCCTCGCGCCCGCCCCACATCACGTAGACGCCCGCGCCCAGCTCCGCGCCGAGGTCGATCTCCTCGAGGGTCGTGCGTACCGCGAAGCGGCGCACGGCCGGGTCGTTGGCCGTGAACGCGCCCTCCTTGAAGACAGGGCGGGCGAAGAGGTTGGTCGTCGCCATCGGCACCTTCATGCCCGTCGCGTCGAGGGCGGCGCGGAACCGCTTGATGATGCGCTCGCGCTCCGTGGGGGACGAGCCGAAGGGGACGAGGTCGTCGTCGTGGAAGTTGACCCCGTAGGCACCCAGTTCGGCGAGGCGCCGCACCGACTCGACGGGATCGAGCGGCGGGCGCACCTCGTGGCCGAACGGGTCGCGTCCCTGGTTGCCGACCGTCCAGAGGCCGAAGGTGAACTTGTGCTCGGGGCGGGGCGTCAGGCGGTCGGACATGTCGGCTCCTCCGTGGTCTCGTGCGCGCGATGCGCGCACACGTTCCTACCACGGTCCTCGGATCAGCCGCCCGGGGGCGACCAGACGATCGGTGCGTCCGTGCCGCGCTCGACGATCACGAACCGGTCGGCGTCGACGGCCATCCACGGGCCGGGCGTGTGGCCGGGGAAGGTGACGCGCACCTCCGCGCGCGCCGCGTCACCGAGCCCGACGTGCACCCAGCCGAGCTCGCCGCTCGCGTGCCCGCCGCCGACGGTCACCTCTCGCGCGACGGTCCGCGGGGCGCCCCCGTCGTCGCCGAGCGCACGCACCTCCACCCACGCGCCGACCGCGTCGACGTTGGGAGCCGGCTGGCGGGGGCGCACCGCGATCCAGCGACCCATCGACGCGGGCGCGTCGGCGGTGCCCGCCCCGACGTTGCGCCACAGTTCGACGGGGACGCGACGGTTGACCACGACGAGGTCGAGCAGGCCGTCGAGGTTGAGGTCCACGAGGGCCGCGCCGCGCGACCGCGTGGCCGTGGCGATGCCCGCGCGGTCGCCGGCCTCCTCGAACGTGTCGTCGGCTCGGCCGAGCAGCAGGTTGTTGGGATCCGTTGCGGCGTAGTCCACCTGCGCCTCGACGTTGCCCTTCGCGACGAAGAGGTCCATGCGCCCGTCGTTGTTGACGTCGTCGAACTCGGCGTGCCACCCCGTGGAGGGCAGCACGTCCCCGCCCGCGTACGGGCGGTGCGCGGTCGCGCCGCGCGCGAGCGCCACGTCGCGGTACGACGGGCCGGTCGCGCCATCCTCGAGGGTCTGGAGCTTGTGGTCGCCCTGGCTCGTGAGGAACACCTCCGGCCGGCCGTCGCCCGTCAGGTCCTGACTCGCGATGCCCATGCCCCAGATCGTGAGCGCGCGCCAGCCGTCGGCCGCCCCGTACTCCCGCGGCGGCTCGCCGGGGCGCAGCGACCAGAGCTGCTCCACTGCGTCGCGTGAGTAGTTGCGGTCGTTGGAGACGCGCAGGTCGTGTCGGCCCGTGCGATCCCAGTCGCTGAACAGCAGCGACAGCGTGCAGTGCGCGGGCAACGAGACGGGCGCGCCGTAGCGCGCGCCCTCGGGGCGCACCAGCACGTTGGCATCGCAGTCGAGGGTGTCGGGCACGCGGTAGCGCCCGAACGCGAGCGTCGGCAGCGCCGCACCGGGCTCCCACATCGCGGAGAAGGCGGTGGTCCACGCGCGCCCGCGGGGCAGGCCGAGCGCGTCGGTCGCGTCCTCGAAGCGACAGTCGCCGAGGCCCCGCAGGATCGCCGTCTCGCCGAGGCGCAGCACGGCGAGGTCGCCGCGCCCGTCGCCGTCGACGTCGAGGGGATAGGCACCGGTGACCGAGCGCAGGTCGGTCGCGGGCGACGCCTCGCGCGCGAAGCGCAACGGGCCGCCGACGGTGCCCTCGTTGCGGTACAGCGCCGCGGGAGCGGCGCCGCCCGCGAGGTAGAGGTCGGGCAGTCCGTCGTCGTCGCAGTCGAGGACCGCCACGCCGCCCCCGACGAAGTACGACGCGTCGCCGTCGTACGCGTGATCGACGCCCGCGGCCGCGGCCTCGTCGACGAATCGCGGGACGGCGGGCGCTGCGTAGTCCCTCGCCGGCAGCAGCGCGCAGCCGCCCAGCAACGCCGTCAGGGCGACGGCGCGCACCCGGGCTGCGCCCTCCCCGCCGCGTCGGGGTCGGCTCCCGTTCACCCCGCGGCGTCGGCGGGCAACTCGGCCACGATCATCCAGCGCGCGCCCGTGGCGCGTCGCATGGCGAACGTGGTCTCGAACGGCGCGGACTCGCTGCGCAGGATCGCGCCATCGGGTCCGTAGGTCTCGGTCGTGCGCGTGCCGGTGGAGACCATGCCGAGGCTCAGGCCGTCCTGTCGGCCGAACGGCACCAGCAGCGCGACGCGGATGCGGTCGATGTCGTGCCGCTGGACCGTGGTGGTGCCCGTCGCCTCGGCGGCGCGCAGGCGCGCGCGCAGGTCGTCGAGGCGGTCACCGTGGGCGATGGCCTCGAGGAGGGCGGGGTCGCGCTCGAGGAGCGCGCGCGACTCGAGATCGAGGTTTTCCGCGAGGGTGAGCACGATGGCGCGGGCTCCCGCGCCCGAGATCTCGTGGTTCCAGTCGAGTACGCCGCGGTCCACCACGATCTCCGGGAACGTGGCGGGGTCAATGCGCTGCACGCTGCGCGCGGCGAGCTCGGGGTCGTCGGCCACCACGCCGCGGGCAGCGCTGCCGCCGGCCCACGCACCGACGGCCACGAGGGCGGCGGCTGCGGCGACGGCCGGGGTTCGCCATCCGCGCGTGGCCCGGCGCTCGAGCAGCGGGCGCGCCGCCGACATGACGGTGAGGCCCGCGAGCAGCGCGACCTTGGTGCCGAACTCGGTGGACTGCGGCGCCATCAGCAGTACCGCCACGGCCGCCACGAGGGCACCGAAGCGCACGCGCGAGGCGCGGTCGGCGGGCACCGTGCGCGGGTCCGTGATCATGAAGAACAGGAAGATGAGCAGCTCGGGCGACACGACCACGGCGCGCCACTGGTCGACCCCGCAGACCGGCGCGAACGCCCACCGCGCGGTGAAGCAGTGACCCGACGCGGCGACGACCGCCCACCCCGCGGCGAAGGTCGCCCAGAAGGCGGCGGCCGTCGCGAGGAGGCCGAGCCGGGCGGTGATGAGGGTGCCGCCGACGAGGATCACCCCGTAGGCCGCGACCATCGCGGGGTTGGAGAGCGGCGCCCACCAGAAGTCGAGCGGCTCGGCGCGCATGCTGCCGAGCGCGAGGAATGCGGCGACGAGCCCGAGGTTCGACGGGTTGAACACGTGGGTGCCGTCGCGGCGGACGACGAACTTCGTCGCGAGCGAGAGTGCGGCGACGCCGGCGAACACCCACCAGCGGTGGAAGGTCCAGTGGTCCCCGACGGGGGTGCTCGGCACCCGCAGGATGAGCGCCACGCCGCTGCCCGTGAGCATGGCGCTGGCGGGCCAGACCAGTGCACCCGTGCGGCGGAACGTCACGGCCACCTGGATGACGGCGCAGGTGAGGATCGCGGCGAGGATCTGCGGGACGCTGACGTGGAAGCCGAGGCCGACCTGGCCGAGCGTGTGGAGCGTGACGACCACGGCGGCGACGTGCAGGCGCGAGTCCGCGAGTCGCGGGAGGACGACGGGGATGCGCGTGGCGCCGAGCGAGATCGCGTGGGTCGGGGGCGGCGGAGCGACGAGCCCGCCCGTGCCGAACGCGTCCCGCGGGGCGACGACCGCCTGCGCCATGGGGACCGAGGGTAGCGGTGGGGGCAGCATCGCGCCGGGCCGCGTCGCGCCGCGGTCGTGCGACGCGAGGGACCGTCGGTAGGTTGCGGGCGTGAAGTTCCTTCGCCGGGTCATGCTCGCGGTCGGCCTCGCCGGTGCCGTGGCCGGTGTGCTGCGCGTGAAGGGCAAGGGCACCGTCGCGCAGCGCCGCGGCGGCTGGCGCTCGCACACCCCACGATCGTGAGGGTCGGCGTCGTCGGCGCGGGCGTCGTCGGCGCCCGCGCGGCGGAGGCGCTCGTGGCGCTCGGTGCCGACGAGGTGGCGGTGCACGACGAACGACCGGAGGTGGCCTCGGCGCTCGCCGCTCGGCTGGGGAGCCGCGTGCGGGTCGGTGACCCGCTGGAGGACGGCGACGGTGCCGGGGCGGCGTCGCGGGTCGTGGTGCTGGCCACGCGGGCGCCGCAGCGCGAGCTCGCCGTGCGGTGCCTCGGCGCGGGACGTGCGGTGGTGACGACGTCCGATGACGCGGGCGACGTGCTCGCCCTGCTCGGGCTGCAGGATGCGGCGCGCGCGGCGGGCGTCCCGCTCGTCGTCGGAGCCGCGGCCTCGCCCGGGCTGACGGGCCTGCTCGCGGCGCGCCTCGCGGCCGGGATGGACGAGGTGGACGAGGTGCACGTCGCGATGCACGGCACGGGCGGGCCCGCGTGCTCGCGCCAGCACCATCGCGCGCTGGCCGGGCAGTCGGTCGGGTGGCACGACGGCGAGTGGCTGCGGCGACCCGCGGGCAGCGGTCGCGAGCTGTGTTGGTTCCCCGAGCCCGTCGGCGGGCGCGACTGCTATCGCGTCGAGCACCCCGACCCGCTGGTGCTCGCGCGCGCCTTCCCCCGCGCGTCGCGGATCACCACGCGCATGTCGGCGACGCGGCGCGACCGCCTCGTGGCACGGCTGCCGATGATGATCCCGCCGCATGCCGAGGGAGGCGTGGGCGCCGTGCGCGTCGAGGTGCGGGGGCGGCGCGGCGGGGAGCGCGGCACCGAGATCCTCGGCGTGGCGGAGCGCGTGGGGCAGCTGGCGGGGATCGGCGCGGCCGGCGCGGGCGCGACCCGTGCCCACAGCCCCCGCGGCGAGGCGGGCGGGCACGTGCGCGGCGCGCGCGGGTCGCCGCACGCGGGGCTGCGCGCGC
>CAXRBC010000070.1:0-2054 GCA_964228515.1 Ilumatobacteraceae bacterium | reverse complement strand
GCGGGTCGCGGGCTGGCTCGACCGCCTCACCCCGACGGGCGCCACGTTCAACGGCCACAACAGCTCCGCGTGGCGCGCCGACCTCGTCCGCGTGAACGGGTTCGACGAGCGCCTCGAATGGGGCGGCCTCGACCGCGAACTCGGCGAGCGCCTCACGAACGCCGGGGTGCGCGGCTGGCAGATCCGACATCGCGCCCTGGTGGTGCATCTCGACCATGGGCGCGGGTACAAGCGCCCCGAGGCGATCGCGCGCAACCGCGCGATCCGGGACGAGGTCGCCGCGAAGCGCCTCGCCTGGACCGCCACCGGCCTCGACCGTCACCTCAGCGCGGCGGGCGCGGTCCCGCCGTCGGGAACTCCCGCGTGACCTCCATCGTCCGTCGACCGTTCCTCCCCACGCTCCTGCACCAGGTGGCCCGTCGGAACCGCACGCGGCTCGTCCGGCGCCTGCGGACCTATCGCGACACACCGTGGATGCGGCCCGCGGAGGAGGACCTCCTCCGGGACCTCCTGACGGCGCTCCGGCCGCGCCGCTGTCTCGAGTGGGGCGGGGGCCTGAGCACCGTGCAGTTCCCCGCGCTCCTCCCCGCCGACGCCACCTGGACGGCGATCGAGCACGATGCCGGCTGGGCGCAGACGCTCGGCGGGATGGTCGCGCGATCGGGCACGACCGTGCGCCATGTCCCCCCCGATGACCTCGCCTTCGTCGGCGATGGTGACGCGGTCTCGTTCGCGCGCTACCTCGGCGCCGCGGACGCCGGGGCGCCGTACGACTTCATCTTCATCGATGGGCGCGCGCGGGCGGCGGCGGTGACGCGCGCGCACGAGCTCCTCGCTCCCGGCGGGATCGTGGTGCTGCATGACGCGAACCGGGACGCCTACCTCGGCCCCACGGCGCGCTATCCGCATCAGCTGCTCTTTCGCGACCGGCGCGCGCAGCGCCGGAAACCGGCGGGTGGGGTATGGATCGGAGGCGTCGACCGGGACCCGGCGACGCTCCTCGACGTGGCGGGGCACCGCCGCGTGTGGGACTTCTACGCTGGCCTCGGGGGGGTGTTCGCATGATGCAGCCGGGTGGGTGGGACCGCGTGGGCCGTCGGGCCGCGCGCGCGGCGGCTGGACTCCTGGTGGTGTCGGGCGCGGTGGTCGGCGCGCAGGAACCGGCGCGCACCATCACCGTCGGGGCGACGGTGGAGGGACGGCTCGGGCGCACCGATCCCGTCGTGATGGGACGCGGTGCCTTCCACGCCGACCGCTTCGAGGCGGTCGAGGGCGGGCGCTATCGCATCACCATGCGCTCCGCGGACGTCGACGCCTACGTCTGGGTGGCACAGACCGTGGGCGGGCTCACCGATCAGGTCGTGAGTGACGACGACGGCGGCGGCGACACCGACGCGCAGCTCCTCTTCCGCCCGGCTCGCGCCGGCACCTACCTCGTCGTCGCGCAGTCGCTCGACGCCGAGGAGACCGGGTCGTACACCCTCGCCGTGGAGTCGGTGCCGGCCCCCGCGCCGGTCGCCGGTCCGCCGCTCGTGCTCGGTCAGCCGCGCGAGGGGGCGCTCCTCACCGAGGGGCCCGAGATGGACGATGGCGACGAGACGGTCGTCTACGCCGCCTACACCCTCGCGGGGCGTGGGGAGCGGGTGCGCGTCACGGTGCGGAGCGGGGTGTTCGACGCGATGCTCCGCGTGATGCGCGTCGGGCCGCGCGGCGAGACGCTCGTCACGTCCGACGACGATGCCGCCGGCGGGACGGACGCCGAGGTTAGCTTCGTCGCCGACGGGACCTTCCGCATCTATGTGCGGTCGGTGGACCCGCGCGACCACGGCGGCTTCGTGATCGTCGCGGCGCCGGCGCCGGAGGCCACTACGGCGCGTCCGCGCGACTGAGCAGCATCCGCCGTCGCGGCGACCGCGACGACCACGGGGGCGTGGTGCCGCGCGGAGAGACACGCCGGCGCCAACCCCCCGGGGCGATTCGCCCGGGAGCACCGCCAGGACGGCTTCCGGCGGGAGCGCCACCGAGCCGACCGGCTTCCTGCGCAGCGTCCCCGC
>CAXRBC010000069.1:0-2815 GCA_964228515.1 Ilumatobacteraceae bacterium | reverse complement strand
CGGCCGATAGCGGCGATACAGCGACTGCACGGCCATGCGGGCGAGCCTACCCACGGGGTCGCGCGCGCTCCCGAGTGCGAGGTGGACGGGCGCGCGGCGCACGACGAGTACCGGGGAGCACCGACGCATGACTCGATCGACGCGTGGACGCACGTCGCGCCGCGGCGCGATGGTGGCGCGCGCGATCCTCGGCGGGGCGGCCGCCGTCGCCGCGACCGGTGCGGTGCTCGTGGCGTCGGCGGCGGGTGCCGGCGCGGGGCCCGGCGACGGCACCCACGCGCTCGTGTCGTCCAACCCGGGCCCCAATCAGGTGGTCACCGTGCCGCCGACGCAATTGCAACTCGTCTTCCGCGACCCGCTCGCGAGTGCGGAGGACGCCGGGCGCATGGGGCTCTCGCTCTCCTGCGGCACGCCCGCGACGCTCGTGGGCCTGAGCACGCCGC
Organism: Ilumatobacteraceae bacterium; assembly: GCA_964228515.1. Taxonomy (GTDB): domain Bacteria; phylum Actinomycetota; class Acidimicrobiia; order Acidimicrobiales; family Ilumatobacteraceae; genus CAXRBC01. Next base: position 2,372 of record CAXRBC010000069.1, on the reverse strand, counting down.
AGGTGGCGGCCGACCTGCGCACGGTGTCGGCCGCGCTCGTGGCGATCCCGCCCGCGGGCCTGTGCACCGTGTCGTGGTCGCTGCCGGACCTCAGCACGGGATCGTTCACCTTCACCAGCAACGTCGCGACGGCCACCACGGTCGCGGGCGAGACCACGGGTGGCGGCGAGACCACGCCGACGACGGTGCCCGTGATCGGCGAGCGGATCGAGGACCAGCGTGCCTCCCCGCGCGTCGGCGGGGCGCTCGGGCTCGTGCGGATCGTGATGTACCTCTGCATGGCGGCCGTGTTCGGTGCCCTCGCCGTGTTCGTCACCGCGTGGCCGGAGGGGCCGGAGTACGGGGTGACGCTGCGCTACCTGCGCCTCGCGTGGGCCGGCGCGCTGGCCTCGGCGTGGCTGGTCGCCGCCCTCGAGGCGATGCGACGCGCGGACGTCGGGCTGCTCGAGGCGCTCGTCCCGTTCGAATGGTTCGGGGACGTCGGCGGCGCGGGCGGCGCCGTCGCGATCCTGCGGGTCCTGCTCGTGGGGGGCGTCGGCTGGGCGGCGTGGTCTCCCCGGCGCGTGCTCGACCCCAACACGCAGGTGCCCGTGGCCGTCGGCGCCGTCGCGATGATCGCGACCCTCGGCCTCGGCAGGCTCGGCCAGGACGTGCCCGTGCTCGCGCATCCGATCGGCGTGGTACACGCCATCGCCGTCGCATTCTGGGTCGGCGGGCTGCTGCTGATGACGCGGGTCGTGCTCGTCGGCCCCGGCGAGACGGACCTCGTGACCGCCGTGCGGACCTTCGCCCGACAGTCGACCGCGGCGATGGCGGTGGCCGTCGTGACGGGCGTCGTCCAGTTCGCCCTGCTCGACGGGACGGCCATCCTCACCTCGGGCCACGGGCGCGTGCTCGTGCTGAAGCTGTTGGTCGCGGCGCCGATGGTCTTCATCACCCTGGTGCTCCGGACCTTCGTCCACGAGCGCCTCGCCCGCGCCGACGATCTGCCGGCGCGGATGGCGTGGCGGCTCAAGCGCGCGACGGGCGTCGAGGCGACGTTCGCCGTCGTCGTCATGCTCGTCACGTCGTGGGCGGTGGCGAGCACCCCGCCGAAGGCGAGCCCACGGATCACCGCGCCGCCCGCCGCGTACGCCTTCCGCGAGGAGCTGCGCAACGACCGCTTCCACGTGATCGTGTCGCTCACGCCCGCCACCACGGGCGTCAACGCGATGCGCATCGAGCTCCTCGAGCCGCGCCGCATCAACAACTTCACCGTGAACCTCGTGCCGCAGGCGATCGGGTACGCGGGCGTCGCGATCAGCGTGCCCCTCGAGCGGCCGGGTGCGGCGATCGTGCCCGGCGACGGCACCTTCACGCTCGTCGCGCCCGGCGTGTGGAACCTCGAGATCACCGGCACCACGACGATGGGCGACCTCACGCCGCTCGCGACGACGTTCGCCGTCACCGAGTCGGCCCCGACGGGCTGACCGCGCGCGGACGCGCGCGGCATTGCCCCGGATGGACGCCACTAGCGTCGGGCGGGTGACCGCGGACCCCATGGCGGACAAGCTCGCGGAGCTGCGGGCGCGCAAGGAGCAGGCGTACCGGGCCGGGTCGGCGCGGGCGGTGGAGCGCCAGCACGAGAAGGGCAAGATGCTCGCGCGCGAGCGGATCGACGCGCTGCTGGACCCGGGGAGCTTCCACGAGCTGGACCTGCTGGCGCGCCACCGCGCCCACGCCGCCGGCCTCGAGGAGCGGCCGTACACGGACGGCGTCATCACCGGCTGGGGGACGATCGACGGCCGCAAGGTGTTCGTCTTCAGCCAGGACTTCACCGTCTTCGGCGGCGCGCTCGGGGAGGTCTTCGCCGAGAAGATCCACAAGCTCATGGACCTCGCGCTCAAGGTCGGCGCGCCGGTGATCGGGCTCAACGATGGGGCCGGCGCGCGCATCCAGGAGGGCGTGGTGTCGCTCGCGAGCTACGGCGGGATCTTCCACCGCAACGTGCAGGCCTCGGGCGTCGTACCGCAGATCTCGGTGATCCTCGGGCCCTGCGCGGGCGGGGCGGTGTACTCGCCGGCGATGACCGACTTCATCTTCATGGTGCGCGAGACGAGCCACATGTTCATCACCGGGCCCGACGTGGTGAAGACCGTGACGGGCGAGGAGGTGACGCTCGAGGAGCTGGGCGGGGCGATGAGTCACGCCCAGAAGAGCGGCGTCGCGACCTTCGTCGCAGCGGACGAGAAGTCGTGCCTCGAGGACGTGCGGTACCTCCTGTCGTTCCTCCCGCAGCACAACATGGCGGAAGCGCCCGCGCGCGAGACGACCGACCCCGCGGACCGCGCGTGCGAGGCGCTGCGCACGATCCTCCCCGCGTCGCCCAACCA
>CAXRBC010000068.1:0-2268 GCA_964228515.1 Ilumatobacteraceae bacterium | reverse complement strand
GCTTCATCTCCATGTACGGGCGCATCGTGATGGGCGTCGAGGGCTCGCACTGCGAGCACGCGCTCGAGGCGGCCCAGCGCGCCTCCGGCGCGACCAGCGACGCCGCCGTCCCCGCGGAGGCGCTGCGGCGGCTCTGCGAGGAGTACACGGGCATCGTGCGGCGCGAGGCCGGGCGCGAGTTCCCCCAGGAGCCCGCCACGCAGCTGCGCGGCGCGGGCGAGGCGGTCTTCCGCTCGTGGAACGGCGCGCGGGCCATCGCCTACCGCGTGCGAGAGAAGATCAGCCACGAGCTCGGCACGGCGGTCAACGTGCAGGCCATGGTGTTCGGCAACAGGGACGACAACTCCGGCACGGGCGTGGGCTTCACGCGCAACGCCGCGACGGGGGAGGACGTGCCGTACGGCGACTTCCTCGTCAACGCCCAGGGGGAGGACGTCGTCGCCGGCATCCGCAACACGGAGGACCTCGACGCGCTGCGCCGACAGTTCCCGGCCGCCCACGCCCAGCTGCTCGCCATCTTCGACCGGCTCGAGCGCCACTACAAGGACATGTGCGACACCGAGTTCACCATCGAGCGCGGCAAGCTCTGGATGCTCCAGACCCGGGTGGGCAAGCGCACCGGCACCGCCGCGCTGCGCATGGCGGTGGAGATGACGCGCCCGCAGGGCCGCGGTGGCAAGAAGTGGAAGATCTCGCGTCGCGAGGCCCTGATGCGCGTGACCGCGGAGCACCTCGACCAGGTGCTGCACCCGCAGTTCGCGTCCAAGTCGCGCGCGGTGGCCAAGGGCCTGGCCGCGTCGCCGGGTGCGGCCGTGGGCCGCGCCTACTTCACCGCCGACGACGCGGCGGCCGCCGCGGCGCGCGGCGAGCACGTGGTGCTCGTGCGCAGCGAGACGAGCCCCGAGGACGTGCACGGGATGATGGTCTCCAAGGGCATCCTTACCGCGCGCGGCGGGCTCGTCAGCCACGCCGCCGTCGTGGCGCGCGGCTGGGGCACGCCCGCGGTCGTCGGCGCGGAGTCGGTGCAGATCGATGGCGCGTCGTTCCGCGCGGGCGACGCGACGGTGCGCGAGGGCGACTGGATCTCGCTGGACGGCTCGACGGGCGAGGTGATGCTCGGTCAGCTCTCGCTCGCCGCGGCCGAGCCCCCGCGCGAGTTCCACACCGTGCTCAAGTGGGCCGATGAGGTGCGCAAGGGCCGCCTCGCCGTGCGGGCCAACGCCGACACCGGCGAGGACGCGACCAAGGCGCGCGAGTTCGGCGCCGAGGGCATCGGCCTGGGCCGCACCGAGCACCTGTTCCTCGCGCCCGACCGCCTGCCGGTCGTGCGCCGCATGATCCTCGCGCGCAGCGCCGCCGAGGAGGCCGCCGCGCTCGAGGAGCTGCGCGCGGTGCAGAAGGAGGACTTCGTCGCCGTGCTCACCGCGATGTCGGGCCTGCCCGTCACCGTGCGCCTCCTCGACCCGCCGCTGCACGAGTTCCTCCCGCGCGTGCACGAGCTCGAGGTGAAGGAATCCGCGGGCACGCTGGGCGCCGAGGAGTCCGCGCTGCTGCGCGCCGCCCGCGACTGGGCGGAGGTCAATCCGATGCTCGGCACGCGCGGCGTGCGGCTCGGCGTGCTCAAGCCGGGTCTCTACGCGATGCAGGTGCGGGCCCTCATGCAGGCCGCCGACGAGGTCGCCGCGCGCGGGCTCGAGCCGATCGTCGAGGTCATGATCCCGCTCACCGTCGCGCGCGACGAGCTGGCGCTCGCGCGCTCGTGGGTCGAGTCGGTGCTCGTCGAGCACTCGCGTCGGCCCGCATCGGCGGGCGCGACGGCGGCCAAGGGCGGCCGCGCCAAGCGCGCCAAGCGGCCGCAGGTCACGATCGGCACGATGATCGAGACGCCGCGCGCCGCGCTGCGGGCCGACGAGCTCGCCGAGTACGCCGACTTCTTCAGCTTCGGGACCAACGACCTGACGCAGATGACCTTCGGCTTCTCGCGCGACGACGTCGAGAGCCGCATGATGCCCGCGTACCTCGAGGCGGGGCTGCTCAAGCGCAACCCCTTCGAGACCATCGACCAGACCGGCGTCGGCGAGCTCGTGGAGTTGGCGGCGACCCGCGGGCGCAAGGCCAAGCGCAAGCTCAAGCTCGGCGTGTGCGGCGAGCACGGCGGCGACCCGGAGTCGATCGCGCTGTTCCACCGCGCGGGGCTCGACTACGTGTCATGCTCGCCGTACCGAGTGCCGATCGCGCGTCTCGCGGCGGCGCAGGCGATCATCGGCG
>CAXRBC010000067.1:0-8189 GCA_964228515.1 Ilumatobacteraceae bacterium | reverse complement strand
CGCGCGGCCGCGCGGCCGCCGTTACCGTGAGGCGCGTGGCGCACGCGCTCGACGTCGTCGTGGTCGGCTCGGCCAACCTCGACCTCGTCGCGCGCACCGCGCGCCTGCCCGCGCCGGGCGAGACCGTCACCGGACGGGACTACCTGGAGGCCTGCGGCGGCAAGGGCGTCAACCAGGCGATCGCCGCGGCGCGCGCCGGGGCCCGCGTCGCGTTCGTCGGCGCGGTCGGGCGCGACCACGCGGGCGACGTGCTGCGCGCGGCCCTCGTGGCAGACGGCGTGGACGTCGCGCACCTCGCGACGGTCGACGCCCCGACGGGGCGCGCGCTGATCGGCGTCGCCGACTCGGGGGAGAACTCGATCATCGTCGTGCCGGGCGCCAACCACGCGATCGGCCCCGCCCACGTCGCGGCGGCGCGGGCGGTGATCGGCGCCGCGCGCGTCGTGCTCGCTCAGCTCGAGGTGCCGCTCGGGGTCGTGGAGGCCGCGATGGCCGCCGCGGGGCCGGACGCGATCCGCGTGCTCAACCCGGCGCCGGCCGCGGCCCTGCCGGCCGCCCTGCTCGCGCGGCTCGACCTCATCACGCCCAACGAGCACGAGGTCGGCCTGCTCGGCGGCGTTGACGCGCTGCGCGCGGCCGGCGTGGCGCGCGTCGTGGTGACGGAGGGGAGCCGCGGCGCCCGACTCGTGGACGCGATGGGCGAGCGGCGCGTCCCCGCGTACCCCGCGCGGCCGGTCGACACCACGGGGGCCGGCGACGCCTTCTGCGGCACGCTGGCCGCCCGACTCGCCGCTGGCGACGACGTCGAGCGGGCCCTGCGGGCGGGGAGCGCGGCCGGTGCCCTCGCCACGGAGACCGCGGGCGCGGTGCCGTCATTACCCAAGTGGGACATGGTCCTCCGCAAACTTGAGTCGATGTGACGCAAGTTTCATAGTCATGGCGTTGTAAGGCCGTCGGGGCGGGCCTAGGGTGCCGCCACCCCATCCCGATCAGTGACGCAAGGAGTTCCCCCATGGCCAAGGCAGTCGGCATCGACCTCGGCACCACCAACTCGGTCGTCTCCGTCCTCGAGGGCGGCGAGCCCGTCGTCATCCCCAACTCGGAGGGTGCGCGCACGACCCCGTCGGTCGTCGCGTTCTCCAAGACCGGCGAGGTGCTCGTCGGCGAGGTCGCCAAGCGCCAGGCCATCACCAACCCCGACCGCACCTTCCGCAGCATCAAGCGCCACATGGGCGCCGACTGGAAGTCGCAGGACATCGACGGCAAGAAGTACACGCCGCAGGAGATCAGCGCGCGCACGCTGATGAAGCTGAAGCGCGACGCCGAGGCGTACCTCGGCGACACGGTCACGCAAGCCGTCATCACCGTGCCCGCCTACTTCGACGACGCGCAGCGCACCGCGACCAAGGAGGCGGGCCAGATCGCCGGCCTCGAGGTGCTGCGCATCATCAACGAGCCGACCGCGGCCGCCCTCGCCTACGGCCTCGACAAGGGCTCGCACGACGAGACCATCCTCGTGTTCGACCTCGGCGGCGGCACGTTCGACGTGAGCGTGCTCGAGATCGGCGACGGCGTCTTCGAGGTCAAGAGCACCCACGGCGACACCCACCTCGGCGGTGACGACTGGGACCAGCGCGTCATCGACTGGCTCGTCGCGCAGTTCAAGGCCGCCCACGGGGTGGACCTCGCGGCCGACCGCATGGCCGCCCAGCGCCTCAAGGAGGCCGCCGAGAAGGCCAAGATCGAGCTCTCGCAGGTCCAGCAGACCCACATCAACCTGCCGTTCATCACCGCGACCGCGGCCGGCCCGCTGCACCTCGACGAGACGCTCTCCCGCGCCAAGTTCCAGGAGATGACGGCCGACCTGCTCGAGCGGTGCCGCAAGCCCTTCGAGCAGGCCATCACCGACGCCGGCGTCACCAAGGGCCAGATCCACCACGTGATCCTCGTGGGCGGCTCGACCCGCATGCCCGCGGTGCAGGACCTCGTGCAGTCCCTCACGGGCAAGGAGCCCAACCGCACGGTCAATCCGGACGAGGTCGTCGCCGTCGGCGCGGCCGTGCAGGCCGGCGTGCTGCGCGGCGACGTCAAGGACGTGCTGCTCCTCGACGTCACGCCCCTCTCCCTCGGCATCGAGACCAAGGGCGGCGTGATGACCAAGCTCATCGAGCGCAACACGACGATCCCGACGCGGCGCACCGAGGTGTTCACGACCGCCGACGACAACCAGCCGTCGGTCGAGATCCACGTGCTCCAGGGCGAGCGCGAGATGGCGGGCTACAACAAGACGCTCGGCAAGTTCCAGCTCGTCGACCTGCCCCCCGCCCCGCGCGGCGTGCCGCAGATCGAGGTCACGTTCGACATCGACGCCAACGGCATCGTGCACGTGTCCGCCAAGGACCGGGCCACGAGCAAGGAGCAGTCGATGACCATCACCGGGCAGTCGTCGCTCTCCAAGGACGACATCCAGAAGATGGTCAAGGACGCCGAGTCCCACGCCGAGGAGGACAAGAAGCGCCGCGCCGAGGCCGAGGTGCGCAACAACGCCGACTCGCTCGTGTACCAGACCGAGAAGGTCCTGCGGGAGCAGGGCGAGAAGGTCTCGGAGGACGAGCGCAAGGCCGTCGAGGGTCCGCTCGCGGACCTCAAGAAGGCGCTCGAGGGCAGCGACTCCGACACGATCAAGAACGCGACGGAGAAGCTCATGGCCGCGAGCCAGGCCTTCAGCCAGAAGCTCTACGAGACCGCGCAGCGCGACGCCAACGCGGCGGGCACCTCGGCGAGCGGGCAGGCCGGCGGCGCGGCGGGCGACGACGACATCGTCGACGCCGAGAGCGTCGACGAGAAGTAAGCCGTGGCCGAGGACACCCCCGAGGTGCCGGCGGCCGACACGCAGACGGGCGAGGCCGCCGCAGGCCCCGCCGACTCCGCGGCCGACGACCCGATCGCGCGGCTCGAGGCCGAGCGCGACGAGATGCGCGCGCTCGCCCAGCGCGTGCAGGCCGACTTCGACAACTACCGCAAGCGCGCCGCCGGCCAGCTCGCCGACGAGATCGACCGCGTCTCGGGCCGCATCGTCGAGGCGCTGCTGCCCGTGCTCGACGCCTGCGAGGCGGCCACCAGCCACGGCGTGGACGGCGTGCAGCCGGTCTGGACGTCGCTGCGCTCGACGCTCGAGAAGCACGGGCTCGAGGCGCTCTCGCCCGCGGGCGAGGCGTTCGACCCGTCGGTCGCCGAGGCCGTGATGCACGAGCCCGCCGACGGCGCGCCCGACGGGGCCGACGCGGCGGGGGCCACGGCGGGCCCCGTCGTGGTCGAGGTGCTGCGCACCGGCTACCGCTGGAAGGGGCGCGTGTTGCGCCCCGCCATGGTCAAGGTCAGGGGCTGAGGCCCCGGGGCCGAGCGATGACCGCGCAGCGCGAGTGGTTCGAGAAGGACTACTACGCCGCGCTCGGCGTCGCGCGCAACGCGTCGCAGAAGGACGTCACCAAGGCGTACCGGCGACTCGCGCGCCAGTACCACCCCGACGCCAATCCCAACAACGCGGCGGCCGAGGAGCGCTTCAAGGAGATCTCGGCTGCCTACGACGTGCTCGGCGACGAGGCCCGGCGCCGCGAGTACGACGAGGTGCGCCGCCTCGGGCCGTCGGCGTTCGGCGGCGCGGGCGGCGGATTCCGGTTCGACCCGGGCGGCGGCGCCGGCGGCGACATCTCCGACCTGCGGAGCGAGATGTTCGGTCGCGGCGGGCGCCGCGGGCGCGGCGGGGTCGGCCCGCAGCGCGGCGCGGACGTTGAGGCGGGGCTCACCCTCGACTTCGCGGACGCGGTGCGCGGCATCACGACGACGCTGCACGTCACCTCCGAGGCGCGATGCGGCACGTGCGACGGCTCGGGCGCCGCGCCCGGCACGAGCCCGCGCCGCTGCGAGCGCTGCCAGGGCCGCGGCGTGGTGGAGGACAACCAGGGCCCCTTCGCCTTCTCCTCCCCGTGCCCGTCGTGCCAAGGCCGCGGCGTCACGATCGAGCGCCCGTGCGGCACGTGTCGCGGCAGCGGCGCCGAGACGCGCCCGCGCGAGGTGCGCGTGCGCATCCCCGCCGGCGTCGACTCGGGTCAGCGCATCCGGCTCAAGGGGCGCGGCGCGCCGGGCCGCAACGGCGGACCCGCGGGCGACCTGTTCGTCGTGTGCCAGGTGCAGCCGCACGCGACCTTCGGCCGCGACGGCGACCACCTCACGGTGCGCGTGCCCGTGTCGTACGCGGAGGCCGCGCTGGGCGCGGAGATCCCCGTGCCGACGCTCGACGGATCGGGCGTCACGCTGCGCCTGCGACCCGGCACGCAGTCGGGCTCGCGCCATCGCGTCAAGGGGCGCGGCATCCGCGCCGGCCAGCGCGAGGGCGACCTGATCGTCACGGTCGACGTCGCCGTGCCGACGCGCCTCGGCGACGCCGAGCGCGCCGCGATCGAGCACCTCGCCGAGGTGATGGAGGCGATCCCGCGATGACCCCGCACGACTCGCGCGCCGTGTACGTGATCTCGATCGCCGCGGAGCTCGCCGGCATGCACCCGCAGACGCTGCGCATCTACGAGCGGCGCGGGCTCGTGCAGCCCGCCCGCACCGCGGGCGGCAAGCAGCGCCGCTATTCCAACGCCGACATCGCGCGCCTGCGCCGCATCGCCGAGCTGGCTGACCTGGGGCTCAACCTGGAGGGCATCCGCCAGGTGATGGCGCTCGAGTCCGAGGTCGACGCGCTGCGCGAGCGCGTCGCCGCGCTGGAGGCCGCGCTCGAGCGGGCGGCGGTCGCCGCGACCGGGCGGGGCCGCGCCGATCTCGTGCCGCTGCGCCAGTCCGTCACGATCTTCGGCCGGGTGCCCGGCATCTTCGACGAGGGACGCTGACCGTGGCGCTCGACCCGAAGAAGTGGACGACCAAGACCCAGGAGGCGGTCGCGGCGGCCGTGCAGCGCGCGACGGTCGCGGGCAACCCCGAGCTCGCGCCCGAGCACCTGCTGGCGGAGCTCGCCGGCCAGGCCGACACCATCGTGCCCGCGCTGCTGGCCAAGCTCGACCGGGCCGCGGGCGCCGTCGTGCAGGAGGCGGAGTCGGCGATCGCGCGCATGCCGCGCACGCAGGGCGGCGCGGAGCCGCGCATGAACCGCGAGCTCGCCACCGTGTTCGACCGTGCCGACGCCGCGCGCGGCGAGCTGCGAGACGACTACCTGTCGGTCGAGCACCTCCTTCTCGCGATGCACGAGCGGCTGGGTGCGACCCGCGAGCAGTTCCTCGCCGCGCTGCGCGAGGTGCGTGGCGCGCACCGCGTCACCAGCCGCGAGCCCGAGTCGCAGTTCCGGGCGCTCGAGCGCTACTCGGTGGACCTCACCGCGCGGGCCCGCGACGGCAAGATCGACCCCGTCATCGGCCGCGACGAGGAGATCCGCCGCGTCATCCAGGTGCTCTCGCGCCGCACCAAGAACAACCCGATCCTCATCGGGGAGCCCGGCGTCGGCAAGACCGCGATCGTCGAGGGCCTCGCGCGACGCATCGCCGATGGCGACGTGCCCGAGGGCCTCAAGTCCACGCGGCTCGTCTCGCTGGACCTCGGCGCCATGCTCGCGGGCGCCAAGTACCGCGGCGAGTTCGAGGAGCGGCTCAAGGCCGTGCTCAAGGAGATCACCGACGCCGGCGGCGAGGTCATCACCTTCGTCGACGAGATCCACACCCTCGTCGGCGCGGGCGGGGCCGAGGGCGCGATGGACGCGGGCAACATGGTCAAGCCGCTGCTCGCCCGCGGCGAGCTGCGCATGATCGGCGCCACCACGCTCGACGAGTACCGCACCCGCGTCGAGAAGGACGCGGCGCTCGAGCGCCGCTTCCAGCAGGTGCTGGTCGGGGAGCCGACCGTGGAGGCGACCATCGCGATCCTCCGCGGGCTCAAGGAGCGCTACGAGGTGCACCACGGCGTGCGCATCCAGGACACGGCGCTCGTGAGCGCGGCCGTCCTGTCGCACCGCTACCTCACCAGCCGGTTCCTGCCCGACAAGGCGATCGACCTGGTCGACGAGGCGGCCAGCAAGCTGCGCATCGAGATCGACTCGCTGCCGACCGAGATCGACGTGGTCGAGCGGCGCATCCTGCAGCTCGACATCGAGCGCGTCGCGCTGGAGAAGGAGACCGACGCCGCCTCCCGCGAGCGCCTCGACGCCATCGCCGAGGAGCTCGTCGGGCTGCGGGCGCGGTCGGGCGAGATGAAGACGCACTGGGAGGCCGAGCGCCGGGCGATCGCGGCGATCCGCACCACCAAGGAGGAGCTCGAGCAGGCCCGTCTGCAGGTCGAGCGCGAGAGCGACCTCGCCAAGGCCGCCGAGATCCGCTACGGGCGCATCCCCGAGCTCGAGCGGCGCATCGGCGAGGCCACGGAGGCCCTCGGCACGCTCCAGGGCGACACGCGGATGCTCAAGGAGGAGGTCGACGCCGAGGACATCGCCGAGGTGGTGTCCAAGTGGACCGGCGTGCCCGTCACGCGGCTCATGGAGGGCGAGATGCACAAGCTCGTGCGACTCGAGGAGCTGCTGCACCAGCGCGTCATCGGCCAGCACGAGGCGGTCGCTGCCGTGGCCAACGCGATCCGCCGCAGCCGCGCCGGCCTCTCCGACCCCCACCGGCCGATCGGCTCGTTCATGTTCCTCGGCCCGACCGGCGTGGGCAAGACCGAGCTGGCCAAGGCGCTCGCGGAGTGCCTCTTCGACGACGAGCGCGCGATGGTGCGCATCGACATGAGCGAGTACATGGAGAAGCACGCGGTGAGTCGCCTCGTGGGCGCGCCCCCGGGCTACGTGGGCTACGACGAGGGCGGCCAGCTCACGGAGGCGGTGCGTCGACGGCCCTACAGCGTCGTGCTGCTCGACGAGATCGAGAAGGCCCACCCCGAGGTCTTCAACGTCCTGCTCGCGGTGCTCGACGACGGCCGGCTCACCGACGGTCAGGGCCGCACGGTCGACTTCACCAACGCGGTGCTCATCATGACGAGCAACCTGCCGGGCGAGCCCATCGAGTACTTCAAGCCCGAGTTCGTCAACCGCATCGACGAGATCGTGCGCTTCCGCCCGCTCGAGCGCGGCGACATGGACGCGATCGTCGACATCCAGCTCGAGCGGCTCATCGCGCGCCTCGCCGAGCGACGCATCACGCTCGGTGTCACGCCCGCGGCCCGCGTGCTGCTCGCCGACCGCGGTCACGACGCCGAGTTCGGCGCGCGGCCCCTCAAGCGACTCGTCCAGCGCGCGATCGCCGACCCGGCCGCGCGTCTGCTGCTCGAGGGCGCGATCGGAGAGGACGGCGTCATCCGCGTCGACGTCCGCGACGGCGAATTCACGGTCGCGGCGGGCTAGACTTTCTCCACGTTCCGTCGCGCACCGCGCGGCACAGAGGAGCGTCACATGCCCGTCACCGTCGTCGTAGGGACCCAGTGGGGTGACGAGGGCAAGGCCAAGGTCATCGACCTCCTCGCGAGGGACCACGACGTCGTCGCCCGCTACCAGGGTGGCCACAACGCGGGCCACACCGTCGTCGCGGGCGGCGAGCGCTACGCCCTGCAGCTCGTGCCGAGCGGGGTGCTCTACGAGCACGTGACGCCGGTGATCGGCAACGGCGTGGTGCTGGACCTGCCCACGCTCTTCGCCGAGGTCGACGGTCTCGAGGCCCGCGGCGTGTCCTGCGCACGCCTGAGGGTGTCGAGCCGCGCGCACCTGATCTTCCCCTGGCACCAGGCCCACGACGCACTCACCGAGCGGCGCCTCGGCGACGCACGGATCGGCACGACGCTCAAGGGCATCGGCCCCGCGTACGCCGACAAGGCGCGGCGCGTGGGCCTGCGCGCGGGCGACGCGCGCTACGCGCGCGCATTCACCGCGGCCTTCCGCGACGCCGCGGCGCGCGAGGCGGCCGCGCTGGCCGCCGCGGGCGGGGCGGCGCTCGTCGAGGAGTTCGGATTCGCCGACGCCGACTCGGTGGCCGCGACGTGGGCGGGGCTGGGCGCGCGCCTTGCGCCGATGCTGTGCGACACCGTCGCGTGGCTGCACGACGCGCACGGCGCGGGGCGGCGCATCCTGCTCGAGGGGGCGCAGGCGACGGTCCTCGACCTCGACCACGGCACCTACCCGTACGTCACGTCCTCGAGCCCGACGTCGGGTGGCG
>CAXRBC010000066.1:0-2930 GCA_964228515.1 Ilumatobacteraceae bacterium | reverse complement strand
CAGCTCGGTCTGCTTGGCGGCGATGCGCTCCTCGGCCGCCTCGATCTCCTTGTCGAGCTCGAGCCCGTCGTTGACGGCCTCGGCGTAGTCCTCGGCCCGCGCCAGCATCGACTCCTCGAGGCGCTCGAGCTCGTCGGCGATCGCCGCGACCTCCTGGCGCTTGTCGTCCTCGGGCGAGGCGGGCACGGGCGCCGCGCCGACGCGCGCGGGGCCGACGACGAGCGCGGTCACCGCCGCCGTGCAGGCGACGAGCACCCTGCCGATCGACCGGGCGCCGCGGAACCTCGGGGTGGTCCGGGGGGACATCTATTCGCAGTCTACGCGCCCCCGCGACCCGCCGTTCCGCGCAGCGATGCGGGCCGCGTCACTCCCACTCGCCGAGCGTCCTGCGCCGCGGCGCGGGATGCGTCACTCCCACTCGATCGTGCCCGGCGGCTTGGATGTGACGTCGTACACGACGCGATTCACGCCGCGCACCTCGTTGACGATCCGCGACGAGATCCGCTCGAGCAGGTCGCCGGGCAGCCGCGCCCAGTCCGCCGTCATCGCGTCGTCGCTCGTCACCGCGCGCACGACGACGGGGTGACCGTACGTGCGCTCGTCGCCCATCACGCCGACCGACCGCACGTCGAGCACGACGGCGAACGCCTGCCAGATCGCGCGCTCGAGGCCCGCCGCGCGCACCTCCTCGCGCACGATCGCGTCCGCGTGACGCACGCGCTCCACCTGCTCGGGCGTCACCTCGCCGACGATGCGCACCGCGAGCCCGGGACCCGGGAACGGCTGGCGCCACACGATCTCGTCCGGCAGCCCGAGCTGGGCCCCGAGTGCGCGCACCTCGTCCTTGAAGAGGTCCCGCAGCGGCTCCAGCAGCCGCAGGGTCATGTCCTCCGGCAGGCCGCCCACGTTGTGGTGGCTCTTGATCACGCTCGCGGTCGCGCCGGTACCGCCGCTCTCGACCACGTCGGGATACAGCGTCCCTTGCACGAGCCACGAGGCGTCGGTGAGACCGCCCGTGTGCTCCTCGAAGATCCGCACGAAGAGCTCGCCGATCGCCTTGCGCTTGGCCTCCGGGTCGGTCACGCCGCGCAGCCGCTCGAGGAATCTCGCGCCGGCGTCCACCGTCACGAGCTCCATCCCCATGTGCCGGTGGAAGGTGTCGACGATCTGCTCCGTCTCGCCGCGGCGCATCAGCCCCGTGTCGACGTATACGCACGTGAGCCGCGGACCGATCGCGCGGTGCACGAGCGCTGCCGCGACCGCCGAGTCCACGCCGCCCGAGAGGCCGCAGATCGCCCGGTCGTCGCCCACCCGCTCGCGCACGGCGCGCACCTGCTCGTCGAGGATGCCCTCCACCGTCCAGGTCGGCGCGCAGCCCGCCAGATCCACGACGAAGCGTCGGATGAGCTCGATGCCGCCCTCCGTGTGCACGACTTCCGGGTGGTACTGCGTCGCCCAGATCCGCCGCGCGGGGTCCTCCATCGCCGCGACGGGCGCATCGGGCGTCGAGGCGGTCGCGGAGAATCCCTCGGGCGCGCGCACGATCGCGTCGAAGTGGCTCATCCACACCGTGCGCTCGCCCTCGGCGCCGAGCAGCGCGGACTCCGCGGTGCGGGTGAGGCGCGTACGCCCGTACTCGCCGCGGCCCGAACGACCCACCTCGCCGCCGAGCTGCTGCGCGACGAGCTGCGCGCCGTAGCAGATGCCGAGGATGGGGATCCCGAGCTCGTAGACGGCGGGGTCCAACAGCGGCGCGCCCGGCACGTGGACGCTGGCGGGGCCGCCCGAGAGGATGATCGCGCCGGGCGCGCGGCGGCGCAGCTCGTCGGCCGTCACGGTGCACGGCACGATCTCCGAGTACACGTGCGCCTCGCGCACGCGCCGCGCGATGAGCTGCGCGTACTGCGCGCCGAAGTCGACGACGACGACGTGCGAATCCCGCGCCGACACGGGGGACAACCTACGCGAGGTGGCAGAATCGCCGCGTGGGCGACGACCCGACCCCGACCAGCGCGCCGCTCGACCTCGAGGCCGAGCCCTCGACCTGCATCGGGCTGCTGCCGAAGCCGGGGTGCGGCCGCGAGCCGGTCGACGCGGGCGACCGCGGCGGGCCGCTCCAGTACGCGACCTTCGCGGTGATGCTGCTCGGGCTCGCGATCATCGGCGCCCGGATCGCTCTCGCCGCACGCCGCCGTAG
This sequence comes from Ilumatobacteraceae bacterium, assembly GCA_964228515.1. Lineage (GTDB taxonomy): Bacteria > Actinomycetota > Acidimicrobiia > Acidimicrobiales > Ilumatobacteraceae > CAXRBC01. The sequence continues at coordinate 733 of CAXRBC010000066.1, read as the reverse complement.
CATGGGGCGCACAACTTCATAGGAAGACTTCTTGCAGGGTTGGGTGGAACTCCCTCCCGGCGGTACAGCCCGCGACCCCCACGAGCGATCGTGGGGCTGACTCGGTGAGACTCCGAGGCCGACGGTCACAGTCCGGATGGAAGCAAGAAGGCGGCGGTGACGCCTCGCGCGTCGCCGTCTCCTCGCACCCCTGCACGCGGTCACGGACGCGACGAGGGAGGTGCGGGATGGGCGAGGCGACCACGACGGGCACCCACGGTGCCACCGACGACGCGCACATGGCCGAGGCCATCCGCGTCGCGTGGGGCGCCCGCCTCGTGGCCCGTCCCAACCCCTGGGTCGGCGCCGTCGTCGTCACCCGCGACGGCCGCGTCGCCACCGGGGCCACGGCCGCGCCGGGCGGGCCGCACGCCGAGGTCGCCGCGCTCGCCGCCGCGGGCGACGCCCGCGGCGCGACGCTCTACTGCACGCTCGAGCCGTGCGCCCCCGGCGGGCGCACCGGGCCGTGCGCCGACGCGATCGTCGCGGCGGGCGTGGCCCGCGTCGTGGTCGGCATCGAGGATCCCGACGTCCGCGTGCGCGGGCGCGGCATCGCCCGCCTGCGCGAGGCCGGCGTCGAGGTGACGCTCGGCGTGCGCGCCGACGAGGTGGCCGCGCAGCTCGCGCCGTACCTGCACCATCGCCGCACGGTTCGCCCGTGGGTGGTGGCCAAGATGGCCGCCACGCTCGACGG